>NZ_ANAH02000032.1 GCF_000335475.2 Cystobacter fuscus DSM 2262
GGTTGGAGGCGAGGCTGGGGGTGGAGGGCCTGCGAGCGCTGGCCCGGGACATCCAAGCCAGCCGGGAGGCGGGCCACTTCGTGGCGGTGGGGGGAGTGGATGCCGCCCTGGCCCTGCGTGAGGCGCGGGGCGATGTGGCCCGGGCCCAGGCGATGATGGCCCGGGCCCGGCCCGGGGCCACGGGCGCGCCAGAGGGGAAGAGTGGGGCGGGGGCGAGTTCCGGGAAGGGGGCCACCGTGGCGGACGACGCCACACGCGCCACCCTCGAGCGGAGTGGTGCCGCGGAACGCTCCTCCGGGGGCATCGCCTCGCTGGTGGACGAGGAGGTGGGCCTCACCCGGGACGTGGTGGAGGCTCGGCTGGCGCTGGTGGAAAGCGAGGCCACGGGTCCGCGTCTACCCAGGGACGTGGTGGTGCTGGAGAGGCAGCAGCCCTCCCTGGAGGCTCCTCCGTCCGGAGCCGAGGGCAACCCGCGTTGGCGTGAGTACGTCGCCTACTACGAGAGGCGGGTGGGGGAACTCGAGCAGGGGAAGGCCGTCGAAGGGCCTCTGCGCTGGGCCGCCTATGAACGGATGTGGGGCGGGTTCACCCGGGGACTCGCCTTCGAGCGCTTCATGGTGAACCTGTTGCGCGAAGACGCGAAACTGCCTCGGGCTCAGCGTCGCTTCCTCGGCGACTTCGACAGGCCTCGCGTTGAAATGCAGGTGGGCGTGAGGAAGCTGGATTCTGGTCTGCGCTACGCAGATGTGCTCGTCATCGAAGAAGGCGCGCTCGGCGGGCGACCACGTCGCGTGGAGACGTTCAGCTTCAAGAGTCGAGATTTGTCGGGACTGAAGTACAACGATCTGAAGGCGCAGATCGTTGCGGATGCGAAGGAAGCTTTGAAGAAGTACGGCGAGACGCTGAATATCCGCCGAGGCTCCCTCCAGTCCCTTTTCCCAGGGGGCAGTGAGGTGCAGGTCCCGAGGGTCCGCCTCATCTACGAGGGAGGCAACCTCAAGCCCAGGGATCCAGACTTCTTGAAGAGAGCCGTGAACGAAACCAGGCAATTGGTCCCGGGTGTGGAGGTGTTGGTCCAATGAAGGCGCTGAGCGTGCATGACTTGCAGCCGGAGGACAGCCTCAAACTCATTTTCGACGCCGCTTTCGACTCGAAAGCGGCACTGAAGAGCGAGTTGGAGCCGCTTCTCCAGTCGCTTGAGAAGTACGCCAACGGGTGGCTGCCGGATGTCGCCGAGGGCAAGCGGCGACGTAAATACGCCCGCGCTGCCATCTGGAAGGCACTGGAGGAGCAGCGCGGCGAAAAAAGCACGTCCATCGGGCTCTATCGCACGAAGTGGCCCGCGTTGGATATGTCGCTCAGTCTCTGGTCTCCACCGCTGCCTCCCAACCTGGGAGTCTTCATCAACGTGAAACCGCTCTCCTTCTTCTCGGAGGTGGAGCGTTGCCGCCACTTCGTGGAGATGGTGCGCACATGGGCCTCGCGCTACCCGGTTGCCTATGCCATGGCCCACAGTACCGATGACAGGGTATTGGCGGGCGCTCCCAATTTCGGCCGCGACGATGAGACTGAATACAGAGACGGTTTCGACAAGATCTACGAGGTGTGCTGGCTCAATGTCTTCGGACCGAAGCTGGTGGAAACCGTCGGCCGCGAGCGCATGTTGTCCACACCGGCCTGGAGGGTGGAGGAACTGCCCAATGGTGGCGTGCTGCTGGTGACGAGGCCCACCGTCACGGACTTCGCCAGCGAGGAGGCGCGCCTCGCCCAGGCCCGTGTTCACTGTCACTTGCGGCCGGACCTGGACTTCCCCACCGTGCTGCGCACCCTGCGCGAGCGCAGCGCGGCGCTCGCCCCCGTGGAGCCCCGCTTCCACCCAGACATGGCTCCGCTCCTCTCGCGCGTGGTGGACGACGTCGCCAGCTACGAGCGGCAGCGGAAGATAGCCGAACTCAACGCATGGCAACCCCCTGAGCCCGAGGAGTGGCGCCCCGCCGACTCCGCCCTGCCTTCGGACGTGGAGGACCCGGAGCGCGCGTGCGCGCACTATCGCTACCTCGCCGAGCACCTCGTGGCCCTGCTGCACACGAAGGTGCCCTCCATCTTCGAGGCGACACCCGCGTCCCTCACGGAGGCCGACTTCTACTTCTGGCACGAGGAGTTCCCAACGAGCCGCCTGCGGGAGAACATCGACGCGCACGCGGTGCCCGCCATTGGCGCCTACCTGGGCCAGGTGCTGGTGCGCCACCTCGGAGGCCGGTGGATTCCGCGCGAGAAGCTCGAGGAGACCCAGGTGCTCGTGGGCCACCGCGTCTGGTTTCCCTTTGTCCGCGCACGTCACTACATGCGCTCGCGCCAGGCGCTCCTGGACTTCTCGCTCACCCAGCTCTACCGGGTGGCCGAGCGGCACCGTTCCTGACGGCCTCCCAAAATCACGCGGGATGCATCGACATTAGCCAAGTCCGAGAGTTGGCAGGGAGCTCCTTGCTGTCATGACTGGAGAGGGGGGCTATCCTGAGGAACGGTGGTGCTACCAACGAGGAACCCCTCATGCCAACGATCAGCCGCGCGCGCTTCTTCGTGAGCCGCGCTGTCATGGAACAGGGCGGCGGGGTGGCGTTGTTGCTGCTGGCCGTCGTCGTGCTGGCGGGGTGCGCCGCGAGCACTGCGCTCGTCCTGGCCGAGGGGACAGGCGGGTCCGGCGCCGCCTCGGGAGAAGCTGTCGCGTGTGGAGAGCAGGCCCTGCCTCCGGGGTGGCCCGAGCTGTCCGCGGGGGATGCCGAGGCGTTGCTGGCCCCCTTCCTGCGATGTGCCTCGCCCGGGGACTACGTGGCGTTGCAGGAGCGGGTGGACATGCCCCGGGTGGTGGAGGCACTGGACGGCTGGAGCGCCGTGCGGCTGGGGGCCCTGGGGCCCATACGCGCGGACGCCGCCGACCTCCTCACCCGCAAGCGCGCCGCCTTCCTGCTCGAGGCCACCGAGCGCTATGGGCACTACCACGCGGAGGTGTTCGCCCTCTTCGTGCTGCACTCGGCCCATGACGACGAGGTGCGCGCGTTGCTGCGCCTGCTGGCTCGGGACAAGCAGTTGGGACAGACGCTGGGGCTGATGCCCACCGTGCGCGAGGAGTTGGAGCGGCGAGGCTTGCCGCTGTCGGCCCATGCGGAGCGGGCCGAGCGGCCCGGTGACGTGCTGCGGGGGCTGGGCCGAGCGGCCCGGGATGCGCTCGCCACCAGCCAGATGAGTGACGGCGGGCGGTACAGCGAATTGTCCGCGCGGTGGAAGCAGTTGCTCGAGCCCTACCAGGAGGCCGCGCACGAGGTGGAGCGGGCCCTGGCGCTGCGGCACTTCAGTCCGGGAAGCGTGGCGGTGGGCAGCTTCGACGCGGTGACGTTCGGCGTGCCGCTGGGCTTCTATTACCTGGTGCTCGGCACGGGGCAGGGGGTGGCCTCGCTGTCCCGGGGCCAGTACGAGCAGGCCACGCGCGAACTGGCTCCGGCCCTGTTGCTCGGGGCGCTGTACGCCGGGGGCCGGGGCCCGCGCGTCCTGTCCGAGGCGCGCGGTGCCCTGGGAACCGGACTGGCCGAGGCGCGCCTGACGGCGCTGAAGGAGTGGGTGGGGCGGTTGGAGGCGAGGCTGGGGGTGGAGGGCCTGCGAGCGCTGGCCCGGGACATCCAAGCCAGCCGGGAGGCGGGCCACTTCGTGGCGGTGGGGGGAGTGGATGCCGCCCTGGCCCTGCGTGAGGCGCGGGGCGATGTGGCCCGGGCCCAGGCGATGATGGCCCGGGCCCGGCCCGGGGCCACGGGCGCGCCAGAGGGGAAGAGTGGGGCGGGGGCGAGTTCCGGGAAGGGGGCCACCGTGGCGGACGACACCGCACGTTCCACCCTCGAGCGGAGTGGTGCCGCGGAACGCTCCGGGGGCATCGCCTCGCTGGTGGACGAGGAAGTGGGCCTCACCCGGGACGTGGTGGAGGCTCGGCTGGCACTGATGGAAAGCGAGGCCACGGGTCCGCGTCTGCCCAGGGACGTGGTGGTGCTGGAGAGGCAGCGGCCCTCCCTGGAGGCTCATCCGCCCGGAGTCGAGGGCAATTCGCGTTGGCGTGAGTACGTCGCCTACTACGAGAAGCGGGTGGGGGAACTCGAGCAGGGGAAGGCCGTCGAAGGGCCTCTGCGCTGGGCCGCCTATGAACGGATGTGGGGCGGGTTCACCCGGGGACTCGCCTTCGAGCGCTTCATGGTGAACCTGTTGCGCGAAGACGCGAAACTGCCTCGGGCTCAGCGTCGCTTCCTTGGGGACTTCGACAGGCCTCGCATCGAGACGTACGTGGGCGTGAAAAAACAGGAGACCGGTTTGCGCTACGCGGATGTGCTCGTCATCGAGGAGGGTGAACTCGGCGGCCGGCCACGTCGGGTCGAGTCATTTAGCTTCAAGAGCCGCAATCTCGCGTTGCTTGAGGAACAAGAGTTGAGAGTACAGATGATGGAGGACGCGAGAGAGGCTCTACGCAAGTACGGCGGAGCGCTGGACATCCGCCGAGACATCCTCCAACCCCTTTTTCGAGGGCAAAGAGAGGTTCCCGTCCAGAGGGTCCGTCTCGTCTACGAAGGGGGCGTGCTCAAGCCCAATGATGAATTCGTGCTGAACGCAATCTTGAGCGCAACGGAGAGAAAGATTCCGGGAGTGGAGGTTCTGTTCCAATGAAGCGGCTGAGCGTGCACGATTTGAAGCCGGAGGACAGCCTCCGACTTGTTTTTGAAGGTGCCTTCGATCCACGTGCGCCACGTGAAAGCGAGCTGACACCTGTCCTCCAAGCTCTCGAGGAACACGCAGATGGGTGGATGCCAGACGTCGCTGAAGGCAAGCGGCGGCGCAAATACACTCGTGCCGCCATCTGGAAGGCATTGGAGGAGTCACGCGACGATGTGTACACGAGTCTCGGGCTCTATCGCACGAAATGGCCCGCGTTGGACATGACTCTTGCCCTCTGGCTGCCCCCTCGTGCGCCCATGTTGGACATCTCCATCAACGCCAAGCCGCTCTCCTTCTTCGCGGAGGCGGAGCGCTGCCTCGAGTTCGTGGAGATGGTACGTGCCTGGGCCTCACGCTACCCGGTCTCCCATGCCGTGGCTCACAGCAATGATGACATCAACCTGGCGAGGTTTCCCCATTTTGGCCGCGACAAGGAAACCTGGTTCCGGGACGGTTTCGACAAGATCTACGAGGTGTGCTGGCTCAACGTCTTCGGACCGAAGCTGGTGGAAACCGTCGGCCGCGAGCGCATGTTGTCCACACCGGCCTGGAGGGTGGAGGAACTGCCCAATGGTGGCGTGCTGCTGGTGACGAGGCCCACCGTCACGGACTTCGCCAGCGAGGAGGCGCGCCTCGCCCAGGCCCGTGTTCACTGTCACTTGCGGCCGGACCTGGACTTCCCCACCGTGCTGCGCACCCTGCGCGAGCGCAGCGCGGCGCTCGCCCCCGTGGAGCCCCGCTTCCACCCAGACATGGCTCCGCTCCTCTCGCGCGTGGTGGACGACGTCGCCAGCTACGAGCGGCAGCGGAAGATAGCCGAACTCAACGCATGGCAACCCCCTGAGCCCGAGGAGTGGCGCCCCGCCGACTCCGCCCTGCCTTCGGACGTGGAGGACCCGGAGCGCGCGTGCGCGCACTATCGCTACCTCGCCGAGCACCTCGTGGCCCTGCTGCACACGAAGGTGCCCTCCATCTTCGAGGCGACACCCGCGTCCCTCACGGAGGCCGACTTCTACTTCTGGCACGAGGAGTTCCCGACGAGCCGCCTGCGGGAGAACATCGACGCGCACGCGGTGCCCGCCATTGGCGCCTACCTGGGCCAGGTGCTGGTGCGCCACCTCGGAGGCCGGTGGATTCCGCGCGAGAAGCTCGAGGAGACCCAGGTGCTCGTGGGCCACCGCGTCTGGTTTCCCTTTGTCCGCGCACGTCACTACATGCGCTCGCGCCAGGCGCTCCTGGACTTCTCGCTCACCCAGCTCTACCGGGTGGCCGAGCGGCACCGTTCCTGACGGCCCCCAAAAAGAAGCTGTGGGGAACTTCGGGACCCCTGATACCAAAAAAACCGACGTCCGCGAAGCCCCGGCAAGTTGCTGCTTACGGGTCCTCTGGCGGATGCCATCCAAGGACTCCAGGCGGTTCGCTGAGTTCGCCTCTTCTTCCTTGCCCGTTCCTCGCTCACAACGTTCCTGGATGCGCCTAGCGCGTGTCCTGAGGGGATGAGGTGGGGGGACTCGAAACGTGCTCAGCGGACCCCATGGGCAGGGGGGAAACTTCCGGTTCCGAGAGAGTGCGTAGGCCCGCGCGAAAATCTCCATCCAAAAAGTCGGAAGGTGTCTATGGGCGTTGACAGGCGGTGCCAATCGGAGAGGAAGAGCCTGAGGGCCTTGCGGGAGCTTCAGGACGCCCAGCGCGGTCTTATGGAACCGAGGGAGCCCGGATGCGCTACCTAGCCGCGCGGGTGGAACACTCGGGAATCGAGCGGGAGGCTGTGGGTATGTTACTCTCCTCTTGCCGGAGGATGAAGAGGGGTGAACATGCCGAAGCTTATCTGGTTATTGCGGTTGTTTACTAAGGTCTGGATAGCTGCTCTGTCAGTATTGTTGGCCGTCAGTGCTCTTGCCACCTTAATGCTAAGGGGTTGGGACGAGTTCGCAGAAATAGGTAGCCCTCACAATTTTTGGGGGTGGATGCTGGTCCTTGCCGCTTACGCTCCAGCCCATTACGCTGAAAAGCTTGCTGTCAAGCTAGAAGAGAGGATTCCTCTCACCAAAGAGATGGCAATAAAAATTGCTGATAGCTACAGCCTTGTAATCAAACAAAAAGGCCATGAGCTTCCTGCATCCAAGAGGCGCATTGGAGAGGCTCTTCGTCTTTTGTCATGTGATGCAAAGCATGAGGAGTTGCGGTTGTTTCAGCTTGGGGCGGCGTATGTCTCCCTCGCGAACTTCCATCACAAGGGAGCGAAGGAAGCACGAAATGCGGAATTCAGCGCCCTCTGCCGGGAATGGAAGTCATGGATAGAATATTTGTGGGACTCCTTTGGCAATCCTGGGGGCGAGTTTGCCGAGTCCTATCCAGAACTCGCAGCTGAAATTGCCGTCAGTCCTTGGATGCCTCAAAAGAAATATAAGGATACTGCGTGAGCTTCCCTTGGAGGTTTATATGATTTGTTCTGCTATTCCTTGCTGCTCTTCACCCTTGCCCTACTCCCTGTTTGCGGCATCAAAAACGACAATAATGATGACTGGGGATAGACCAAGAGCGCCTAAGAAAAATCCAGTCAGAGGGAGGTTCTCCCTCGACGAAAGGGGCTCCGCGCTCATTTTTCATTAGGTGCTCTAAATAATAAATGAAGTGAATTTGGTTCTTGTGCGACTCATCAATGAGCGACAAGACACTTCTATGGCACCACCCATGAGCAGAAGAGGCTTCAAGATTTTCCACAATGGTTGAATCTTATTAGGGGGACGACTTGAACGAATTGGATGAGATTGAAGCTCAAAAGTTATTCTACAGATTTTTGTTTTCTCCGGATGAGGTGAACAGAATTTTTGATGTGAAGAACGTGGACGACTATTTGCTGAAGTTACGTGCGAATCACGTGATGGATAATACTCGCTTGTATCGAGTCATGTTGCATAGGGCGCGCGAGAGCAAAGGGCGGTGGTCTTTTAGTGATCAGTTTAGTCGGAGAGAGTTTGATGCTTTTGTTTCTGAGCTTTCGGAGGATAGAGAGATTGAATGTAAATCTATCGCTGCGGGGTTCGTTTTCTCAAACAATCCAAATGGAGAATGCGTGAGGACTCCGTTCGGCGATTTGATCGTAGTGTCCGAATCGCTTAGGTATTTTCTCTTTTATATGAATTTGTCGTTCATGGATTTGGGATATGATGTGCCGCAGGATGTTAGATTTTCCGCTTTGTTGATCGCCATGCGCACCATGTTGAAGTCTGAAACTCTCGATTTTGACTTGGATCCCCGTGGGCGAATACCAGCCGTTCTGGAAGAACGCTTGAATGTCATAACCATGGCTCAGTTGGAATTTGTTATTGGACATGAATATGCGCACCATATGTTGAAGCATTTGGACTCTGCGGGCACTACTGTTCAGTCCTTATTTATGGCCTTTCGAAATGAGTCAATTGCGGACACCCCGTTGGTGGTGTATAATTACAATCAAAAGCAGGAGTTCGCGGCGGACGAGGGGTCGCTATTTTTGCCCATTCGACAGCGAGAAAGACGTGAATTTATTTTTAGGATGGCGGCATTGTTTTTTGTATATATGGACGTTTTTGACTCAGTACAGGATGAGATTCTGCCGCGAAAGCCATATGCATGGCGGACGCATCCAGATGCGGTTGATAGGATATGGAATCTCTTCGGTTGTCTGCCAAGGAAAAGCAGGAAAAATAGCCTGCGTAGGAAGATTAATAGAGCACTGCGAATGGCAAAAGATAAGAAGGAGCACCTTGCTGAAGGGGTAAGAATTAGTGTCGAGACGTTTGAGACCTATGGTTCTTTTTATCTAGGGCAATGGAGGGGTCCGATTCTTGTTGATCGACGTGATTATTGAGGCACTGCAAACAAGGTGTGCGACGTGTCAGGGCAGTAGGGGAGGTGATTCAGTCCTCTCGGGCTGGTGTGCTTTGGGTCACCTCTAATGCTTAAAAGAACCAGCACTCGCCAGAAGTCCATCCACAATGGCATTGGAGCTGGTGAGGCTGGTCGCATAGGAGTTACTGAATATTAATTATGAAGTACTGCCCCCCGCGTGCTCCCGCTCTGTCTTCCACCTAGTGTGACTTAGAGTTTCTCTTCTACTAGTGTGGGTCTATTAGCAGGGTGCGCCGCCGCTCGACCTAATCACCTAAGCCCCACCGTGATCCTTTGGTTTATTGCCCCTTATCATCCTCGGGGAACAGCTCTCGAAGAGGGACTTTGTAGGCCAGTGCCGCCGCTACGAGCGTCGCCATGGTGAAGTTCGCGCCCCCTTGCTCCATCTTGATCATGTGCTTGGGGTGGACGCCAATGGCTTCGGCTGCTTGTTCCTGAGTGAGTCCACGCTCTAGCCGCAGTTCGCGGAGCCGCTTTCCGACAAGCAGTAACTCCCGTTTGATGGCACGGGCCGTCGGGCCTCGGGTCCATACCTCCGAACGACCGCGCTTGATGGGGGGCTTCCCTGCTTTGGTGGGCACGGGGCGGGCTTACGCAGGGTTGCTCTTGAGCTACACAGTTCATGAACTACGTGACTCGTCAGGTCTCCACAAGGGCCCCGTACCAAGTTAATCCGAAGGGTAGGGTCAGCCCGCTCGGGCTAATTGGAGGAAGTAGCTCATGAGATACGTAGCCTATGTGCTACATGGCCTAGGTAGTTCATAAGCTACGTAGTTTATGAGTTACTGGGGAGGTAGGCCCCGGAAGAGGAAAGGACGGACCGCATGCCCCGCAGTAGGAAGAAGACTCCTGAAGTGCCCACAATCCCCGAGGTGACGAGCCCGGAAGACGTCGGAAGCCCCCAGGCCAGCGAGCCCGACGAACCCGAGGAAGTCGGCCCCAAGGTGGTCAGCCTCGGGCGGGAACTGTCCGCCCTCAACCTCACCCTCCGGGGTGCCCAGCTTCTGACGGACACTGGGCTTTACGGATACCTGGACGTGGGAGGGCAAGGGGACGTCTTCCACTGCGTCTCCGCCACGTTGTCCTTCCTGGGGGCTCGGATGGGCCTGCTTCAGGGCGTTATCAGGCGAGAGGTCAACCCGGCGTTTCTCTGGGCTCCGCATAACGCGGTCGCGGCTCATGAGTCCCGGGATGATGGGGACTTGTTCCTGACCGAGTGGAAGCCCTCTATTGCCCATTAGGTGCTCCAGGGCGTGACCCATGGGGCCCTCGCGGGGCTCCATCGGTCCGGCCTGCCAGAGGCCCTGGGAGGCTCCTGGAGGCTGCGGGCGGTCAGACGGACCCGCCACGCTCCAACGCGGCTCCTACGGCCAGCCAGAGGCCCTGGAGGGCATCCCCAGCGGCTGGCGTGGCTGGGGGCGGGCGGCCCGTGGTCAGGCGGCTACGGCGGAGTCCTTGGGAAAGGCGTAGAGGACACTGGAGCATCCGCCTCCCTTCCAGACGAACTCCAGGGTTCCCCGGTCATGGTTGACCGTCACGCGGGTGAAGAGGCTCCGGAACAGGACGTTGACCCGCTTCCGGTCCATGGGTTCCGCACGGAGCGCTTCCAGGGCCTCTTGAGCGCGACGCTCCACGAAAGGCCCCAACACCACGTCCCGGCGGGCTGCCAGTTCCCGGATTCGTTTCCTCAAGACCTCGCGTTCCGCCTCTGTCTCCTTGATCTCGCCCAGGATGCTCTGGAGCCGGTTGGTTCTATGGGTCTCCCAGAGGTGCGCGAGGTAGTCCTCCACGGCTTCCAGCGTGCCCGCCGCAGAGTCCAGTTGGGCCTGTACGGAATCCCCCTCAGCGCCTCCCGCGCGTGGGTCGCAAAGGAGGGGTTCCGCGTCATGCAAGAGCGCCTGTTTGAGGGTCTCGTAGGGCACGGACTCATAGGGGCATCCCATGCCCGCCCGGGCACGGCGGCAAACCACGTAGCGCCTGCTGTTCACCCCCTTGTTGATCATGTTCATCCGAGCGCCACAGCGAGGGCACGCCAGCAATCCCCCGAAGATGTTCTGCACGTCCCTTCCCGCATTGGCGCCCCGAGCAGGGCTTGACCTACCCTGGCCCATGGCCTGGACCCGCTGGAAGGTCTCGGGGTCCACGATGGCGGGGAAGTATCCAGGCAGGGGTTGAATGGGCTTGCGGAGCCGCTTCCCGTCCTTCCAGTCCGAGGTATGCGGGGTGAACGTTCCCATCACGGCGGGGTTGTTCAGGAGCCGGTACGTGTAGGAACGGTGCCAGCGGCCCGCCTTGCCGAACAGGGGGATTCCATCGCGGTTCAATCCCGCTGTGATGGCGCGTTGCCCCCGGCCTTCCAGGGTCTCCCGATAGACCCGCTGAACGACGGCGGCCCGTTCCGGGATGACGTCCCACTTCCCCGTGTTCCGGTTCAGCCGAAGCCATCCCGGACATTTCGCCGTCATGGGCTTGGAAGAGGCCTGCTCGCGCTTTCCGGTCCACGCGGCCTGAAGAAGGCCCGACTTCCGGGCGCTCTCTTCATTGGCCCGGATGAAGATCAAGAGGCTCATGATGAGCGAGAAGGGGTCCTTCTCCAGAAGCTCCTGGTGGTAGGTCCGGCCATCGCTCAGCGTGACCACGGTAATGCCCAGTTCGCAGAGGTCTTCCAGGAGCCGCTGGGCCTTCCGGGCCGCCTGTCGGCTGAGCCGGTCCAGGGATTCCACCAGGAGGAACGAGCCGCGCTCGACCATTCCGCATTCCACAGCGGCCTTGAACTCCCCCAGCTTCCCGGTCTCGGCGTTCTTCCCCCGGAACGCGGATACCCCCAGGTCGTGGAAACTCAGCTCCCCCAGCTCCACGTCCTTGTTCTTCGCCAGCCACTCCTGGGTCAGTGCGGTCTGCCGCCTGTAACTGTCCCCCTTCATCTGCTCGGGGGTGCTGAAGCGCAAATAGCTATAAGCCTTGGGCATCGGGCTGCTCCGGTCATGAGCGAAAGTGGGAGACCCGCTGTCCTGAGTACTCACCTACTAGTGGGGGTCTAGGCGGTGTAGGTCCGGAACGACGGGTCCCGAAGCCCCCAAAAAGAATCGGGGAGGAGCCGCCCCCAGCAGCTCCTCCCCGACGAACTCCCCCTGATTCCGCCCCCGACCCGCCACCCGACCCGCCCGACCCGCCCGTCCAACCCCGACCCGCCCCAAAACCCTCCGACCCGCCACCCGACCCGCCCGACCCGCCCGTCCAACCCCGTTCCGCCCCACCACCCCCGGCCGCCCGTCCTGCCCCGCTGCCTTCCTGAAAGAGGTATGAGCATTCGCCGTGCCAATGGCACCTCACCGCCAGTCGCCTGGAATCTCGGGCGCTTGGTACGTGGAGGCCGTCCCCCTCGCCCTCGAGGGCGGTAAGTCTTACGCGCAGCGGTTCTTGTCCCGCCGGAACTTCCCCGAACGGCACCCTCCCGGACTCGCGACCCGGGAAGGAAGCGAGCGCAGCGCTGTCGGGGCAGGTCGTCGAATCACCCTGAAGTCTTACCTTGGAGGACAGGGTGGACAGATGGGAGGAGCACGGATTCCATCCTCCGGCCCGAGCGGTGTCCGACCCGGAGTTCTGGCGCCTGGTGGCTCGGGAGGGGTGGTGCGTGAAGCCCGAGGCTCCCTTCACCAACGTGGGCTTGCGCTGCACACGGGGACATCGTGGCGGATTGCCACAGGCCCTTCTTGAAGGGCCACCGGGCGACGCGAGCCAGGAACGCCCCTCGGAAGACCCCGGTGGGCGGTGCGGCCTCGCGCTCGGGAGTGAGGCGGAACGCCACAACCGGTCCTCCCTCGTCCGCGGACGGCTCCCCAGGGAAGGAGGATTGGCATGTCACTCGCAATGCTCGGGAGGGTTCTTCGCACGCGAGGTTGGCCCGATGAAGATGCAATCCAAGGTGGTGGTGCTCGCGGTGATGGGGGCTGTCCTGGTGGCCAGCGCGAGCGCCCTTTCCCGCCAGCCGACGTTCGCCGCCAGTGTTGGCCTCATGGTGGTGAGCCTGATGGGGGTCTGGGCGACGCTGCACGGGCAGCCGCTGCGCCGGGCGTATGGGTTGGAGGAGGAGGGGATGGGCCTGGGCGAGTTCGCGCGGTGGACGCCGGTGAGCCCCGGTGCCGGGTTCCCGCGAGCGGTGGAGGACGGGAGTGAGACGCGCCGCCGCAACGCCGAGCTGGAGAAGGCGGTCCGGCAGCGGACGTCCGAGCTGGAGCTGGCCAACGCGCGGCTCGGCGAGCAGTTGCGGCAGCTCCAGGTCGCGCAGGCGCGGCGGCTCTCCACCGAGCGGTGGGGCGCGCTCCACCAGCTCTCGGTGGGCCTGAGTCATGAGCTGAGCGATCCGCTCACCATCCTCCTGGGCAACATCGACTACGTCCAATTGCAGCTCGGGCTGTCGGGGGCGAGCTGCCCGGAGGAGCAGTCGAGGATGAGCGAGGCTCTCGCCGATGCGCGCCAGGTGGCCGAGCGCATCCGCCGCATGGCGGAGGATCTCGAGAGGCTCTCCGTGCCGGCGGACCTGGAGGAAGGCCCGGTGGACGTCATGGCCACCCTGCGCGGCGCGATGGAGAAGGCGGCGCTCGAGAGCGAGGGCCGGGCGCGGTGGGTGTCGGTGTTGCACGCGGTGCCGCGGGTGCGGGGCGACCGGGCACGGCTGCACCAGGTGTTCCAACACCTGTTCACCCACGCGGCCCGTGAGCTCCCGCTGGAAGGGGAGGTGCCGATGCCGCTCCAGCTCTCCGTGCGGATGTCCAACGCCTCGCGGGTCGTCGTGGAGATGAGCGCGGGGAGCGGCCTGCCCGAGCAGAAACCGGAGCGGGTCTTCCATCCGTTCGTCGCCCCCCGGCCCCCGGGAGTGGGCACGGGCCTGGAGCTGGCGGTGTGCCATCGCCTCGTCACCGCGCTCGGGGGTGAGCTGTCCGTGCACGACGAGCCGGGCCGTGGCTCCTTCTTCCGGGTGGAGTTGCCGACGTTCCAGGACGCCTGACGCCCACTTCCAGCTCCCGGAGGTTGGGAGCTGGCGCATCAAGTCGATTGATCACCCACGTGAGTGTCAATGATTGACGCTCACTTTGTCATTGGGCCGCGAAGCTCCTTGGCCGTCCCCCGCTGGTCAGCAGTTGGCGGGCAAGACTTCACTCCGCCGCGGCATTGCGTCGCTGCTACTTCGAAATACTTCGCCGGGGAGTCTGGCCCATGAGGCGGTGCCGGGACTGGCTCCGGCACGTTCTGCACCACGACTGGGGACGAACGTGGCGTCGCTGCATGAGCCGGTAACCGAAATCCTGCTCAATGGGCCCGTAATGGTGGCAACGCGGGCAGCTCTTCTTCTTGTTGTCGTTGCTCATGAAACACACCTCTCCTTTGCGAACTGCTGTTCTGGGCAGACGGCGGCAGCACTGACAAATGTCTGAGGGGTGGGCACCCCGTACGAGCGGTGTCTGTCTCTTTAGGCGGTTACTTGTTGAGCGCGACCCCCCAAAGAGGAAATCGGCGCGCTTTGCTGTCACACGGTGCGAGGGATATTCCCCTGCATCGAGTGTAGAGATGTCTTACCCTTGCCTACTTTTCTTGTCAAGAGGGCCCGCCATCATGAGTGGGATGTAGGAGTCAAGGTTCTTGTGAGACGGATCGCTTCTGACGCCGGGTCTCGGTGGGCAGGGGCCTTGAGACAGAGAGGTCAGGGCGACTGGCGGAGTGGTGCCAATGTCATCGACGTGTTAGGTTGCGTCCTCGCCATCGGGCAGGGCGAGGAGACGCAAGGGTGTTCACCAATTCCGGGACGATGTACCCGGGCGCGCTGGCGCCGGGGACACAGGTGGGCCGCTGGCGCGTGGTGGAGCGGTTGGGGGTGGGGGGCCAGGGCGCTGTCTACCGCGTGGAGGACATGGCGCACCCCGGCGACTTCTACGCGCTCAAGCTCGCGCTGCACGCCCATGACGGGCGGGCTGAGCGGGAGGTGGCGCTGGTGATGACCCGGGCGGTGCACCCACACGTGGTGGGCTTCCACGGTTGTGCCCGTTGGCCCCACCCTCGTGAGGGCTGTCTGGGCTTCGTGATGGATTGGATCTCCGGTCTGCCCCTGCACCTATGGGCCGAGACGGGCGACACCACCTTCCGGCAACTCGCCGTCGCGGGTGCCACGGTAGCTCTCACCTTGGGCGAACTGCACGCTCGGGGCGTCCTGCATCGCGACCTCAAGCCCGAGCACATCCTGATGCGGGAGTCGGATGGCCAGCCGGTGCTGCTCGACTTCGGTGTGGGCTGGTACGAGGGCGCGCATCCCCTCACCACGGGCCCTCTTCCACCGGGCACCTTGCACCTGCTCAGCCCCGAGGCCGTGCGCTTTTTATGGAACAGCGCCAAGAGTCCCGGCGAGCACTACACCTTTCAAGCCACGGACGACCTGTACGCGCTGGGCGTGTGCTTGTACCGGGCGGTCACCGGGCACTATCCCCTCAACGAGAACCTCTATGCGGACCTGTTGCAGTACGCCATCGTCCATGTGCGGCCATTGGCGCCCGTGGAGGTCAATCCCCGGGTGCCCCGGGCGCTGAGTGATGTGATTGTGCGACTGTTGGAGAAGGAGCCCCAGGCGCGCTACCCGAGTGGTGCGGCGGTGCACGAGGCCCTGGTCGCGGCTGTCTCCGGTGAGCCGGAGGGGTGGGACGTGCCTCTCTTCGATTGGGAGGAGGCGCCGCCAGCTCAGGAGGGCGACAAACCTCAGCGGCGCATTCTGCGTCCCGCCAGACCCAAGCCTTCCTGGACGTCTCCGCCTCCCAAACCTCGTTCCACCACTGGGCTCACCGTGGAACGAAGCCGCTGGCCGACGAGACTCGCGCTTGCCACGGCAGTGCTGTTGGCGCTGGTTCCCATGACGTTCGCTCCACGCATTGCTCCGAGAGTTCCCACCGCGGAGGAGGCCTGGGCGACGGATGTGCATGTGGATCCGGCGCCCGCCCGGTATGAGCAGGCGCCCCTGCCGGTGAGGAATCAGAAGAGGGCCCCATGTACGGCGAGGCTTGAAATCGAACTGTCCGGTGCGTGCTGGGTTTCGCTCAGGCAACGGCCTCCAAACTGTCCACCGCAGACGGTCGAGTATGACGGCCAGTGTTTCTTGCCCGTGGCGGTACCACGCCCTGTTCCCAGTAGCGTGGATGGGGGCGCACCAGACGAGTAGTGAAAGTTGGAGAGCAGACTCCCATGACCTCTCGGAGGGAAGATGAGTGATGGCCATGCATGGCAGGGCCACTGGAGGGCCCGCCTGAACGAGCGGGTTCGCGAGCGGGGTTACGATGCGCTCACCGCCTTCGCCGAGGCGCGCCCCACCGCGTCGCTGGTGGAATTGGCCGAGGCTCTTGGAGAGGAGGACGTCAACGCAGTGCAGGTGTGCAGCGGACTGGCGGCCGAGGCTGAACAAAACCATCAGCTCACACGTCTGGTTCGTGGACAATTCGTGCGTGAGTTGTCTGATGGTCTCCCTGAGGGTTGGCCGGCCGTACTGGACGACATGAACCGTTTCGAGGTCGCCATGGCACTCGCCCGATGGAAGAGCTACACCCCAGAAACCCACAAGGCACGCGTCGATCAGGCCAGCGATACGCTCTTCGCCACGCCGCCGCCGCCGGGTTGGCGCCCACTCGGTCCCGACGACGAGTTGCTCCTCTCTCTCTTGCCTGACGAGGAGGTTTGAACTACCCCCACGCCCGTGCCGGCCTGGAAGGTGCCGCCCGCCGGCACTCAATCCAGAGAATCGCGGGACGCCGCGTTCGCGGGCGAGATGAAGTTCACGGCCCTCCTCGCCGACAGGCTCGAGGACAACGAACTGGGCTCGAGCCTGTCACTCCAGAACCTCGCGGCGTTCATCGAGTGAGTTCACCGCGGACTCTCGAGCGGCTCACCGCTCGCAGCGCAGTGCCACCGCGTGAGGGTTGTCGAGGTAGTCCTGCCAGAAGGCCCGGCCGAACTTCGAAATCCCCTCGGGCGAGCACTCGGGACGCGTCCAGGTGAGGGTGCGGAAGCCGGCCTCGCGCAGCGCTCGCTCGTACGTGTCCCGGCTCCAGTGGGAGAAGTGGATGGTGAAGGGGCTCTTCGTGTGCAGCTCCGCGGAGATCGCCTGTCCTTCCCGAGGGGTCTCTGGGTAGTCCAACATCGTGATTCCGTAGCGGGTGCTGTTGGGGCCCTTCGCGCTGAACTCGGGGTTGAAGGCGTAGGTGACGAAGCTGCCCCCCGGCTTCACGTGGTCATGGATGTTCCGGCACATCCGAAGCAGGTGCTCGGGCGAGTTCGCATAGTGCAACAGGTAGATGGCCGTCACGACGTCGAACGAGCCCAGCGAGGGCATGTCGGCCACGTCGGACACGTGGTAGTCGATGCCCAGCGGTTGCGCGGCTTCGTACTCCCGGGCACCGCGAATCATCTCCTCCGAGATATCCACCCCCACCACCCGCGCGGCGCCTCGCGTCTTGAACTGCCGCGTGTACAGCCCATCACCACAGGCCAGATCGAGGACGTTCCTTCCCTCGAGTGGGCCGAGCGCCTTGAAGAAGGTGTATCCCTCGATGTACTCCGAGCGCACCGGCAGTACGTCCCAATCCGCGACCTTGTTTCCAATCTGATCGTATTGTGCCGACATCTCCCGCTTCCTTACCTGGCCGAACTCGAGCAGGGGTGCACGGCATGTTACGCCAACGGGCCTTCACCGGGGCTGGGATCCGCTGTCACGGAGGCGCACCTGGCAGCGGGGAGGGGGGTGGGCGCTCCGGGCTCAATCGGTGGCGGGCTCCAGGTGGGCCAGGAACTCCAGGGCGCTGACGCCGGGCATGAAGAAGTAGCCCCCGCCCTTCATGGTCACGAAGCTCTGGATGCCCGTCATGCATCGCCGCAGCGGCGTCATGGGGATCGTCATCATGCCGCTCTCCTGGTTCGACGAGACGGGATCCCGCTCATCGTACAGCCGCCCGAACTTCTCGTTGTGCAACCAGCTCTGCTGGATGAACTCGAACTGCCGGCCGAGCTGGGCGTTGAGCGCGATGAAGATCAGCCCCTGCTCCGGGGAGGCGTTCTCCGCCTGGGGCTCACCGCGATAGGGAATGCCGCGGCGGAGGATCCGGTGCCGCCGGCTCACTTGTCTGGACAGACCCGGCTCTGGCTCGATTGAGTCGCGCGGATTGGCGCGCCGGACGTGAGACGTCACCGGGCAGCCCAGACCCGCGGCATCCTCCTGGCTGTAGTTGAAGGCATTGGAGTGTCCGTGGGGTCCCGGCTCGGGGGCCTCGTGTTGACCCGGCTTCAAGGGGGCGCCATTGGACCAGCGTCCCATGAGCTTGGCCTTCAACCACTCCTTCTTCTTCGCGTCGTCCTGGGGGCAGCCGTCGACGATTTCCTTGCTCTTCTCCTCCACGAACGCGTTGAAGCCGTCGACGTCCTGCTGGAGCTTGCGCAGCACGAGATAGGAGCCGTTGAGACCCAGATCCTTGCGCCCCGCCAGCTGCGCCGCGTTGAGCCGGCCGAGGGCATCCCTGTTCGCGCGGACGGTCGGCGAGAGCGGCTTCTCTTGATATTCATTGTCATGACCCAGGATGAACTCACCCGCGGCGATGGGGCTGTCGTCGTCCTCGGGATGGCGCCCGGGCTTCCGGAATCCCTGGATCACCGGCTGGGAGATTCCATCCTGGAAGCCAAAGGGCTCCCGGAAGGAGACCCGCCCGTCCTGGTCCCTCGAGTGGGCGGCGCGCTGACAGGAGAGTTCCTGAACACCCGCCTTCGCGAGCAGCGTCCGCTGGTGGGCCAGCCGGGTGTTCAGCTCGTCCTCGTTCCGGGCATAGAGCATCAACAACACATGGAGGTCCTCGTCGCGCGGGCCCCCGGAACGCGTGCCGCCGAACTCCCAATGTTCGGGAGCGCTCGACCCGGTATCGCCGAGCACGTGGGCCCGTGCGGCCATGCCCTTGCGGAACTCGTAGGGGAACGTCTGGAGCGCGTCCTCGTCCAGGCCCAGGGCTTTCAGGCCGTGCCAGGTGAACGCCACGTTCAGACACGCGGTCCACCGCTCGAGCCGCTCACTGGGGATCTCCGCCGCCGTCGTGAGTTCCCCTTTCAGCATCTCCCGGATCCACGCTCGGAACGGACCCGCGTCCTGGATCCTCAACAGCAGAAAGGCGGCGGTCGCCATGCGCTTGTAGCCATGGACGATGAGCCCCTGGACGTCGTCCAGCTTCACGGGAGGCGGGGGTGGAATGGCCTTCGGAGCGGCGGCTCCTGAGAGGAGTCTGCGCGCGTAGGACACCCAGCTTCCGGGCAGTGACATGAGGAGTTCTCCTGTGAAGGGTTTGGGTTGGACGGAGGTGGATGGAGCGCAGCCGCTCCTGGAGGATGGAGAAGGCCTGACGAAGGCTCAGCAGCTTCTCCTGATAGGGAAAGCGGCCCTGTTCCAGATAGGTCTTCAGGGACTGGCGCATGGGCTCGTTCTCTGGACGGCTCAAGTCTTCCAGGGTGAGGACCCGGCGCAGCTCGAGGGCCTCGTGGAGATCCGTGACGGCCACGGCCGTGGGGGGCGCCTCGCCATGGAGCAGGGCGCTGTAGTGGACGAGGGTGGGGCATTGCACGCCGCGGATCCACTCCTTGAAGGGCTCCACGAAGGGCCGGCCCGAGGGAAAGCCTTTCGAGCCGCTCCAGATGAGCTTGAGGAAGTTGCTCACATCTTCGTGGTTCACGAACGCGTCGATATAGGCTTCCCAGCTCTCGTCGTAGGTGACGATGAACAGCAACTGCCGCTGCGCGCCGCGCTGGAAGATCGCCCACCGCGCGAAGTGGATGACCCGCATGTCGTTCATGCCCACCAGGTTGCGTTTCAGCCGCCAGTTGACGAGCCCCATGAAGAAGCGTTGCCGGAGCCGGCCGAGCGCGCTGTCGGGGACGTCGGTGACGAGGATCATCGAGTTCTGGATGGGCCCCTGCCGCGCCTCGATCTCCTCGCGCAACGCGTCGGGGATGGTGACGTGCTCGACCGTCTGGAGCGGACGCGCGAACCGGTTCTTGAGCTGGACGAGCAGGCGCAAGGGCTTGTCGACGAAGAGGTAGGTGAGGGTCGCGAGGGCCGCTTCGATGAGGGCGGCGCTCTGGTTGCGTGACCACTCCGGAGTGGTCACGCGCGCGAGGTGGGGGTCGAGGTGTTCGCGCAGATCGTCGTACAAGGAGGTGGGCTCGAGCCGCTCCAGAAAGGGACGCCGGTGCGGGTTGTTCAAATAGGCCTCGGCCCGCGCGCGCAGCTCCTGCAACTCCCGGATCGCCGGAACGGAGGCGACGCGGTAGGCGAAGTCGACGTGCCGTGTGCTGTAGGGCACCGCGTGCTTCAGCAGGTACTCCTTGACCTGCGTGGGCCGGGCCAGCCCCTCCTCCGGGTAGCCCTCGCAGTGGGCGTAGAGCTCATCGAAGGTCGTGTCTCCCGACAGGGAGGACTGGGCGGCGAGTGCGTCCACGAGCAACTCGAGGGAGGCGCGGAGCTGTTCGCGCCCATGGAGCGAGGCGGACAGGCGCAGGTCGGCACCGAAGAGCAGGTAGCAATCCTCGCGAGGCCCGGCCGGTGGGCCGTCCCAGGGCGCGCCGCCGAGGATGCCCCAGTGCGCGAAATAGAGCGCATGGATGGCTCGAAGCGGTTGGGACTGACGCGCCTGGATGGTTCGATCCAGCCTGCGCAGCGTGGAGGTCAACCCCTCCACGGCTTCAGGACGGATCTTCGTGATGATGCTCAGTGTGCCGTGGAACATGAGGAGTCACCCAGTCCGAAGAGGAGCGTGGTACGTGTTGAACATGAATGGCGAGACGCCTTGGCTGGTGGGGTCTGCCGCCGGGCGTCGGAGTGGGCGAGCACCCGACGCACCAGGCCCTCGAACTCTTCCAGGGGAGAGCTCTTGGGCACGAACCGAGCGCCCGGAGCATGGGGGTCTCCCGAGGAGCTGTGGAGGATGATGGGAATGTCGTGCAGGCGCTCGTCCGCGTGGAGTGCGTGGCACAACTCCAGCCCGTCCATGCGGGGCATCATCCAATCCGTCACCACCAGCTCCGGTGGGGACTGCCGGGCGAGGGACAGGGCCTCACGTCCGTCGTGCGCCTCGATCACCCGGTAATCCATCTGCTCCAGCACCTCCCGGAAGAGGTCGAGCAGATCTTGTTCATCATCAACCAGGAGAATCGTTCGCATGATGCCCTCCGCTTTGTTTCGAAATGTCTCTCCCTACACGGAAGGAGTTTGACTACCTTCTCTGTGATGCCGTTCGGACATGCATGAAGATGTCCGTGAAGATGGGAATGGGAGGGCCGGAGGGAGTGTCTGGGGAGGCGGGCGGTGCCAGGGGTTGTCTGTCCGCCACCTGTTCATGCGTGCGAGCCTGCCCTGGCCGGGGAGGGTGTCTCCTTTGTCTTTGTCGAAGGGGGGGACCTGGGGAGGGCTCGCCTGGGTCGACGGCCATTCCTTGCTCACGTTCGCGCTGGTTCTTAATCCTTCTTGATCCTGGGATGAGGCGTTGCGCCAGGCGGTCCGGCGGGAACACCGGAGGGCGAACGGATGCGTCAGGACGACAGGGATTCGAACGGACAGCGTTGGAGACGGGAGTCCAGCATGTCTGATGCTCCAGACGAGAGGGAGGGGGACGAGGAGCTCGACGACGATTTCCTGCGGCAGGTCACCCAGGTGGTGGCCGTGCCCCTGCGGGCTCCGCGCCGGGGAGAGCATCTGGGAGGGCCGGACGGCCACCGGTTCGAGATCCTCGAGCAGATTGGGGGAGGAGCGATGGGCCTGGTCTTCCGGGCCCGGGACGAGGAGTTGCAGCGGGTGGTGGCCCTCAAGTTCCTGCTCTCGCGCGAGGGCGTCCCCGAGGCCCCCATGAGCACCCTGCTGCGCCAGGAGGCCAAGGCCGTCGCCCAGTTGGATCACGAGAACATCGTGCGGCTGTTCGACGTGGCCGAATGGAGCGGCGAGCCATGGGAGCCCAAGGTCCCCTTCCTGGTGCTGGAATGTCTGGAGGGCGAGAGCCTCGCGGCGCTGCTGTCGCGCGAGCGGCCCTCGCTGCCTCGCTGCCTGGACATCATGAGTGCCGTGGCCGCGGGGCTGGCGCACGCCCATGAGCACCACATCGTCCACCGCGACCTCAAGCCGGACAACGTGTTCATCTGCCGCAAGGGGCAGGTGAAGCTGCTGGACTTCGGGCTGGCCCACATCACGGCCGCCTCCTTTCCGGCCACCTTGCACCTGCCCGCCGCGGGAACCCCGGCCTACATGGCGCCCGAGCAGTGGAGGGGACATCCGCAGGATGCCCGCACGGACCTCTGGGCCGCGGGGGCCCTGCTCTTCGAGCTGCTCACGGGCGAGCCGCCCTGCCCGGAAGCGAGCGTGGCGGGGCTGCGGGAGTGGGTGTTGTCGGACGCGCCCGTGCCCTCGGTGCGCGAGCGCTGTCCGGAGCTGCCCGAGGAGGTGGCGCGGCTGGTGGCCGCCCTGTTGGAGAAGGCCCCCGAGCGGCGGCTGTCCAGCGCGGCCGAGTTGAAGGCCCGGCTCGACCGGATCGCGGAGGGGCTGACGCCCTGGCGCGAGGGGGCTCCCGGCCTGGGGCCCCAGCGCCGGCAGGTGACGCTGCTGGAGTGCTGGCTGGCGGACCTCGCCGGCCTCGCCGAGCACCTGGACGCCGAGGACGTCGGGGAGCTGGAGGGGGCGTTTCATCAAGCCTGCTCGGAGCTGGTGGCGCAGCACGGGGGCTCCATCACCCTGTGCGTGGGTGACTCGGTGCTCGCCTGCTTCGGCTATCCCCAGGCCCGGGAGGACGACGCGGAGCGGGCGGCTCGCGCGGGGCTGTACCTGGTGACGCACCTGGGGACGGCGCTCCAGCAGAAGTTGCCCTACCTGCCGCGCCGCGAGCTCGCCATGAAGGTGGGGCTGCACACCGACACCGTGGTGCTCGACAACCTGCCCCAACCGCTCCAGGGTCGCGCCGCCGTGCTTCAGGGCGAGGCACCCCAGTTCGCCACCTGGCTGTCGCGCCAGGCCGCGCCCGACAGCGTGTGCCTGAGCCCCACCACCTGGCGGCTCGTGCGGGGTGCCTTCCGCACCGAGCCGCTCGGGCCCCACTCCTTCCAGGGACTCGCCGGCGAGGTGAAGAGCGAGCTGTACCGGCTGGTGCGGGAGAAGCGCACCCGGGGCCGCTTCGAGCAAGCCCACGAGGCGGAGGAGCTCACGCCCCTGGTGGGGCGGGAGGCGGAGCTGAAGCGACTGAGCGCGTATTGGAAGCGGGCCCGGCGGGGCGAGGGCGCGTTCGTGCTCGTCCAGGGCGAGGCGGGCATTGGCAAGTCCCGCCTCCTGCGGGGGCTGCGGGAGCGGATTCCCCTGGAGGAGGGTATGCGCCTGCAGGTGCAGTGTCTGCCCCAGTTCAGCGGTAGCGCCCTGCGCCCCATCATCGACTTGCTGCTGCACATGCTGAAGCTCGACCCGGAGGGCAATCCCCAGTCCAACCTGCGCAAGTTCCAGGGGCGCATGGGGGCGGTGGGGCTGCCGGCCGAGCATGTGCGCTCACTGGCCGTGCTGCTCTCGCTGCCCATCGTCGAGGAGTCCCCCCACCTGCGTCTCTCCTCGCAGCGCCAGAAGGAGAAGACGTTCGAGGCGCTGGTGACGCTGTTGCTGCGCCTGGCCGAGGACCGCCCCATCTTCGCCCTCGTGGAAGACTTGCACTGGGCCGACCCCTCGACGCTGGAGTTGTTGGGGGTGCTGCTGGAGCAGGTGGAGCAGGCCCCGCTGTGTGTCTGCCTCACGGCCCGTCCGGACTTCCAGCCCTCCTGGCCCGCGCGCGAGCGGCTGCGCCTCGTCCCACTGGAGCGGTTGTCGCCGAGGCTCACCGCGGACCTGGTGCGGCAGGCCGCCAGCGGGATGGCGCTGGCGGAGGAGACGGTGGAGCAGCTCGTGGCGAAGACGGACGGGGTGCCCCTGTTCGTCGAGGAGATGACGCGCATGGTGGTGGAGCGGGCGCGGGCGGGGGAGTCGTCCGTCGAGCCCTCGGCCATTCCCGTCACCCTGGGGGGGTTGCTGCTGGAGCGCCTGGACTGGTTGCCCCGGAGTCAGAAGGCGCTGGCGCAGTTGTGCGCGGTGGTGGGCCGCGACTTCAGCCACGCCCTGCTCTCCGCGCTGTCCGGACGGAGCGAGGCGCAGCTGCGACAGGACGTCGCCGGGTTGCTCCAGGCGGGCCTGTGGCAGCGGGTGGAGACCGCGAGCGAGCCGCGCTACCAGTTCCGCCACGCGCTCTTCCAGGACGCGGCCTACCACTCATTGTTGCGCCACACGCGGCGCGACTACCACCGGCGCATCGCCCAGACCCTGGTGGTGCAGGCGCCCGAGCTGGTGGAGACACAGCCCGAGCTGCTCGCGCACCACTACACGGAGGCGCGGGAGATGGTGACGGCGTTGCGGTTCTGGGCGAAGGCGGGGGAGCGGGCCAGCCTGCGCTCGGCCAACGTGGAGGCCATCCACCATCTGCGCGAGGCGCTCCGGCTGTTGCGCTCCCTGCCGGAGACCCCGGAGCGCGCCGAGCAGGAGTTGCGGCTGCTGGTGGCGTTGGGCATGCCCCTGCATCAGGTGCGCAGCTTGCGCTCCGCCGAGATGGAGCAGACCTACGGCCGGGTGATGGAGCTGTTGCATCAGGTGGGGGACGCGTTGCCCGGATTACAGGTGTCCACCTGGGGCGCCTATGCCTACTTCTTCGCGCGGGCGAAGTTCCACGTGGCCCAGGAGCTGGCGGAGCTGGTGGTGAGGCAGGGGGAGCGCCATCGCCACCGGGAGATGCTCGCCCTGGGACACCGGATGATGGCCACCGATCACTTCACCTGGGGCCACATGTCCACCGCCCTGGAGCACGTCGAACTCGCGCTGGAGTACTCGGACTTCGATCTCGAGACGCACCGGACGCTCGCCGTGACTCAATGGATCAACCCGCGGGCGGCCGCCCTGGCCTATGGCTCCCTCGTGCAGTCCGTCGTCGGGCACGAGGAGCAGGCGCGCGGGTACGGGCAGCAGGCCGTGGCCCTGGCCGAGAAGATCGGCCATCCCAACAGCCTGGCGTTCACGTTGCTGTACGTGGCCCTGGGCTGCCAGATGCGTGGCGAGCCCGGGTGTGCCCGGGAGTGGGTGGAGAAGTGCATCGCGATCTCGTCCGAGCACCGCCTCCGCATGTGGTTGGGCTGGTCCGTGTTCCTCAAGAGCTGGGTGCTGGCCGAGGGGGGCCGCGTCCAGGAGGCGCTGGAGCTCATGCAGTCCAACTTCGCGCGGTGGCGCAGCACGGGGATGCGCACCGGCATGCCCTTGTTCCTGGGCATGTTCGCGAGCTTCCACCTGAAGTTGGGGGAGTACCAACGGGGGCTGGCGGTGGTGACCCATGCCCTGGCGTGGGCGGACACCCTCGAGGAGCGCTCGTATGAAGTGGAACTGCACCGCCTGGAGGGCGAGTTGCTGCGGGGGGTCGGCCGCGAGGCGGAGGCCACGGCGTGCTTCCTGCGCGCGCTGGACCTGGCCCACGAGCAGGGCAGCGCGGGCCATGGCCGACGGGCGGAAGAAAGCATGAGGCGCCAGTTCCGCGAGCGGGGCTGGGAGTGGCCGCGCCCGCTCGATGGGGAAGGCGCCGGGATGGCTCCGCGTCACAAAGGCGTGGTGCGGACTCCAGGGTAGAGGAACGGCTCGAGAGAACGCGGGGACTGAAGATGGCGATGGATCGTGAGCAGTTGGAGCAGGACATCCGGGAGTTGTGTCAGCGCGGGGATACCGGGCGGGCGGTGGAGCGCGCGCTGCAGGGCTACGGAATGGAGATCATGAGGCTCATTTCCTCCGTCATGCACAACCCGGAGCAGGCCAATGATGCCTTCAGCCTCTTCTGTGAGAACCTCCTCAAGGGGCTGCCAGGGTTTCGCTGGGAGAGTTCCTTCCGGACGTGGGCCTACCGGCTGGCGCGCAACGCGTGCTACCAGTTGATTCACGCGCCCGCCGCGCGCGAGACGCCCGTCACCGCCTCGCTGATCCCCGAGCAGCCCGAGCAGGGCCGCTCCGACACGCAGCCCTGGCAGAGGACCTCGGTCAAGGAGCGCTTCCGCGCCCTGCGTGACAGCCTGCAACCCGAGGAGCGCATGATCCTGATGTTCCGGGTGGATCAGCGGCTGTCGTGGACGGAGGTGGCGCGGGTCATGTGGGACGAGGACGAGCCGCCCACGAGCGCGGCGCTCAACCGCAAGGCGACCTCCCTGCGCCAGCAGTTCCAGCGCATCAAGGCGCACCTGCGCACCATGGCCATCGGGCAGGGGCTCATCGAGGAGGACAACCTGGGAGGCTGACGCTCAGCGCCTGCCCCGGCGGTGCGCCTGGCAGCGCGAGCAGAAGAACAGCCCGCGTCCGGAGAGCGACAGGCGGGTGATGGGGGTGGCGCACCGGGGGCAAGGCTGTCCCACGCGGTCATAGACACAGAACCGGTCCTCACGGCGCCTGCCCGGAAGGGTGAGGGCATTGGGAGGAGCGTGGGGCGTGACGATGCGGCCATCGCGGGCCGCGTCCTCCAACAACTCGCGCAGTGCCGTCCACAGGCGCTCGAAGTCGTCGGGCCGCAGCTCGGCGGCGGGCAGTTGGGGCGGCAGCCGCGCGAGGAAGAGCGCCTCGGCGCGCAGGATGTTGCCCACGCCCGAGATGCGCGTTTGATCCAACAGCACGGTGGCCAGGGGGGCGAGGCCCCGACGCAGGGCCTCGAAGGCGCGGGAGGGGGAGGCCTCGGGCCGCAGGGGATCCTCCCCCAGCCGGGCGCGCAGGTCGGCCTCGGCTTCCGGGCTCAGCAGCTCACAGCGTTGGGGACCCGACAGGTGGAGCGTGGCATGGGGGGAGGCGAGCCGCAGCCGGCAGGCCGTGGAGGGAGGAGGCCCCGCGCAGCGGAAGTGCCGGATGTTGCCGACGAGGCCCAGGTGCAGGTGCAGGTGCACCCCTCCCTCGAAGTGGTGGAAGAGGTGCTTGCCATGGGCTTCCACGCCCACGAGCGTCCGCCCGGACAGTCGCCGGGCGTCCTGGGTGAAGCGCCCCTGAGGGGAGTCGGCGGAGAACTGGCGACCCACCAGCCAGCGGTGGTGGACGCGCGCGAGGCGGTGGATGATGTTTCCTTCGGGCACTCCGGGGAGGTAACGCCCGGGAGATGACCTGTCACGTCATCCCGCCCGTCCGGGGCCTGGCGGCGCGGGGAGTCATGGACGTGACGGACGCTCAGTCCTTTCCCTGCTCTGGGGGGCGTCGGTGCTATCGTGGCGCGCCATGACGCAGCAGATCCGTGCGCTGGTGGTGGACGACTCGCAGGCCATGAGGCGCAGCCTCATGTACGCCCTGCAGCGTCTGGGCACCTGGCTACACACCGAAGAGGCCCAGGATGGGGCCGAGGGCCTCAAGAAGCTCACCCTGGGCCGCTACGATCTGGTCCTCACCGACATCAACATGCCGCTGATGGACGGGCTCAAGCTCATCCACCACCTGCGCCAGACGGAGGCCTACCGCACGGTGCCCATCGTGGTCATCACCACCGAGTCGGCCATGGAGGACCGGGCGCGGGCCATGGCGCTCGGGGCGAGCGCCTACCTGGTCAAGCCGGTGCAGTCCAAGGTGGTCCAGGACACGGTGAAGGGCCTGTTGCGGCTGGAGTAGGGGAGGAGTCGGCTCCCTCCTCGGGTGTCAGCGGAACGGGACGGGTGGCGTCTGTTGTTGCTTGGGGACGGACGCCCCACTAAGACCCTTGACCGTCATGGCCATGAACGAGCGTTACGAGCCGCAGGCAATCGAGAAGAAGTGGCAGGACCGTTGGAATGAGGCGGGAGTGTTCCGCGCGGGCACACGCCCCGGAGCCCCGAAGAAGTACATCCTCGAGATGCTTCCGTACCCCAGCGGGAAGATGCACATGGGGCACGTGCGCAACTACCTCATCGGTGACGTCTACGCGCGCTTCTTCCAGATGCGGGGCTACGACGTGCTGCACCCCATGGGCTGGGACGCCTTCGGTCTGCCCGCGGAGAACGCGGCCATCAAGGACGGCGTGCACCCGGCGGTGCGCACCCGCGAGAACATCGACTCCTTCAAGAAGGAGATCCGCTCGCTCGGCTACAGCTACGACTGGTCGCGCGAGGTGAACACCAGCGAGCCCGAGTACTACCGCTGGAACCAGTGGTTCTTCATCCAGATGCTGCGGAAGGGGCTCGTCTACCGCCGCTTCAGCAAGGTGAACTGGTGCACGGGCTGCCTCACCGTCATCGCCAACGAGCAGGTGAAGGACGGCGTGTGCGAGCGCTGCGAGTCGAAGGTGCTGGACAAGGAGCTGCCCGAGTGGGCGTTCCGCATCACCCGCTACTCGCAGGAGCTGCTCGACGGCCTGGACGAGCTCAAGGAGTGGCCCGAGCGCATCACCTCCATGCAGCGCAACTGGATTGGCCGCTCCGAGGGCGTGGAGGCGGACTTCTCCATCCAGGGCAGTGAGGAGCGCCTGCGCGTCTTCACCACGCGCGTGGACACCATCCATGGCTGCACCTACGTGGTGCTGGCGCCGGACCACAAGCTGGTGGCGCGCATCACCACGCCCGACAAGCGCGCCGAGGTGGAGGCCTTCGCCCGGAAGATGGCGGCCATCTCCAAGACGGAGCGCACGGAGGAGGGGGCCACGAAGGAGGGCGTCTTCACGGGCGCCCACGCCATCAATCCCTTTACCGGCCAGCCGGTGCCCATCTGGGTCGCCAACTTCGTGCTGGCCGACTACGGCACGGGCGCGGTGATGAGCGTGCCGGCGCACGACGCGCGCGACTTCGACTTCGCGCGCAAGTACTCGCTGCCCATCCGCGTGGTCATCCAGCCCGCGCAGGGCGACAAGCTGCCCGAGGGCGGCGCCCTGGAGGCGGCATACACCGAGGACGGGGTGCTGGTGGACTCGGGCGAGTACACGGGCCTGAGCTCGGACGAGGCGCGCCGGAAGATGGGCGCCAAGCTCCAGGCCGAGGGCCGGGGCGAGCCCAAGGTGACGTACCGCCAGAAGGACTGGGGCTTCAGCCGCCAGCGCTACTGGGGCACGCCCATCCCCATCGTCTACTGCGAGAAGTGCGATCCCGAGCGCAAGGGCCAGCCGGTGCCGATCGAGCAGCTCCCGGTGCGTCTGCCGGAGATCGACACCGAGGCGGTGCTCACGGGCAAGGGCGAGCCGCCCCTGGCCAAGGTGCCCGCGTTCGTCAACACCACGTGCCCCACGTGCAATGGCCCGGCCCGGCGCGAGACGGAGACGATGGACACCTTCGTCGACTCCTGCTGGTACTTCGCGCGCTACCTCTCGCCGCGCTTCGACGGGGCGCCCTTCGATCCGAAGGAGGCCCAGCGTTGGCTGCCCGTGGACGTGTACGTGGGCGGCCCCGAGCACGCGGTGATGCACCTGCTCTACTTCCGCTTCTGGACGCGGGTGATGAAGCTGCTCGGCCTGTCCCCGGTGGACGAGCCCGTCAAGCGGCTGGTGACCCAGGGCATCGTCAACGGGCCGGATGGGCGCAAGATGTCCAAGCGCTGGGGCAACGTGGTGGCGCCCTCGTCCATCGTGGAGAAGTACGGCGCGGACACGGCGCGTGCCTACGTGATGTTCGCCGGGCCCCCCGAGCGCGACTTCGACTGGTCCGACGATCAGGTGGAGGGTGCCTACCGCTTCCTCAAGCGGGTGTGGGTGCTCGCCACGCAGCACCAGGGCGTGGCCGGGGCGACGCACGAGGGCGCCTACGAGGGCAAGGCGCTGGAGATCCGCCGCGCGGCGCACAAGTGCCTCAAGCGGGTGGGGGAGGCCATCGAGCGGCTGTCCTTCAACACCGCCATCGCCGGCACCATGGAGTACTTGAACGCGCTGTCCGCGCTGGGCACGGCGGAGACGCCCGCGGAGAAGGCCGCCATGGCCGAGGCCATTCGCGTGCTGACGGTGGTGCTCACGCCCTTCGCGCCGCACCTGGCCGATGAGATCGCCGAGGCCTACGGGGCCAAGGACTTCGTCGTCACCCAGGGCTGGCCCGACTTCGATCCGGCGCTGGTGGTGGACGACGTGATTCCCTACGCGGTGCAGGTCAACGGCAAGCTGCGCGCGGAGGTACGGGTGGCGGCGGACGCGGCCGAGGCGGACGTGCGCGCCGCGGCCGAGGCGGACGAGCGGGTGAAGGCCGCCCTGGCGGGCAAGACGCTGCGCAAGTTCGTCTTCGTGCCCAAGCGCCTCGTCAACTTCGTCGTCGGCTGAGCCGGGTTGGAGCGCGGGGAGGGGGCTCCTCCTCGCGCTTGACCGTGGGGATCGCCCCGCTACTGTGGGCGCCATGTCCCGGCTCTACGCGGTGGGTGGGTTGCTCTGGTTGTCGGTGCTGGGGTGTGGCTACCGCTTCACCCCCCGGTCCGCGGGACTGCCCGGGGGCGTGAGCTCCGTGTGCGCGCCCATCTTCCGCAACGACACCTCCGAGCCGGGCCTGGAGACGCTCTTCACGCGCGTGTTCCGTCAGGAACTGGTGCGCGTCGGGGCACTGGGCGGCGCTGGCTCCTGCCAGGCGTCCGTCGAGGGCGTGGTGGCGTGGGTGAACAGTGCTCCGACGATCGTCACCGAGCCCATCTACGAGGGCAACGTCGCGGTGACGGGGCCACAGCTCGCCAGCTACCGGGCCTCGGTCGGGGTGACGTTGAGGCTGGTGCGGGACGGCCAGGTCCTGGCGGAGACGACCGTTTCGGGCAACGAGGACTTCCTGCCGGGCGCGCAAGGGGCGTCCGGCGACGTGCTGCAAGCCGAGGCCAACCGTCAAGCCGCGCTGTACCGTCTCGCCGAGACGTTGATGCGCGAGGGCTATGATCGGTTGGCCAACAACTGGTGACGCGGAGGACTACTTCGCCGCGGCCTTGGCGCGGTTGACGGCCTTGGCCAGGCGCGAGATGCGGCGCGAGGCGGCGCGCTTGTGGATGACGCCCTTGGAAGAGGCCTTGTTGATGCGGCTCGCGGCGGACTTGAAGGCGTCCGCGGTCTTCCCGGCATCCGAGGAGGTGAGGGTGTCGCGCAGGTTCTTCACGGCGTCCTTCACCGTGGTGCGCACGTTGACATTGCGGGCGCGGCGCTTCTGCGCCTGGCGGTTACGCTTCTCTGCAGACTTGGTGTTGGCCAAGGTGATCTCCAGCGTACTTCTGTGGAAAGAGGCGCCGTACCTACTTCGGCGCCTCCCCCACCGTCAAGGTTTGCGTGCTTCCGACCGTGATCCAGGCGTCTGGACGCCTTCCCTTCACCGGTCTCCGACCGCGTACTCCCACCGCAGCCCGGAGGGATCCTGGAAGCTCAACCGGCTCGGCCCCCCCTCCGCTTCCAGCGTTCCTCCCGCGGACAGGCCCTCCAGGAGGGCGCGCAACCGCTGCACCGCGGCGGCCGAGGGCGCCGCGAAGGTGAGCACGGCTGGCGAGGGGGTGGCCGGGCCCGCCACGAAGGTGAGCCGGTACATCCCATCCCCGTAGACGGCCTCCTCGGGGCTCGCCCGCTCGGCGCTCCAGCCCAGCAGGGGGGCCACCCGATCCCAGAAGGCACGCTGGGCGGACAGGTCCGCCACGGGCAGGCGCAGCGCGATCAGGGTCGCACGGGGCACCCGGGTGGGTGGCGGCAGGGCCTTCTCCCGGGCCTTGGCCGCCTGCCAGTGTCGTTCCATGTGCTCCAGGGTAGCCTCTCCGAGGGGGACCTCCTCGGCGCGCAACGCGGACTCGATGTGCTGGAAGCGCGCGGTGAAGCGGCGGATGGCCATGCGCAGCGCGTCCTCGGCCGGGGTGTGGAGGAAGCGCGCGAGGTTGGCGAGCGCCAGCAGGACATCCCCCAGCTCGTGCTCCAGCTCGTCCCAGTTTCCCGAGGCGATGGCTTCGTCCAGCTCGCCCAGCTCCTCCTGGAGCTTGGCGCGCACGTGGTGCAGGTCCGGCCAGTCGAAGCCGATGCGGCTGGCCTTCTCGGTGAGGCGCTCGGCGCGCAGCAGGGCCGGGGCCCGCGTGGGCACCCCGTCGAGCACCGAGCCCTCCTGGCCCGTCTTCTTCTTGCGCTCCTGCGCCTTGAGCTTCGCCCAGTCGGCCATGGGCTGGGGGGTGCCATCCGCCTGCCGCTCGCCGAAGACGTGCGGGTGGCGCTGGGTGAGCTTGTCGCTGATGGAGGCGGACACGTCCGCCAACGTGAACTCGCCCAGCTCCTCGGCGAGCCGGGCATGGAAGACGATCTGGAAGAGCAGATCCCCCAGCTCCTCGCACAGCGGACGCCAGGGCCCCCCGTCGGCGACACGATCCATCTCATCGAGGACCTCGAACGCCTCCTCACTGAGGTAGGGGCGCAGTGAACGCAGGTCCTGCTCCCGGTCCCACGGACAACCATCCGCCGAGCGCAGACGTGCCACGATTCCCGCCAACCTCTCCAATTGTTCCCCTGCTGCACTCATGGCTCTTCCTCCTCTTCTCTCCGAGCGTGGGGCCCGGCGCCAACACGTGAATTCCCGGTGGCGGGGCGCGACAACTTTCGTGGGACAGGGGGGTCGCCTATCATCGGCCTACCGAATGTCGCACCCCTCTTTCTCGTTGCGCTTTCTTCCGCTGCTGCTGTGCCTCGCCTCGTGGATGCCCGCGAGGCCGGCGCATGCGCAGCAATATCAGGATCCCTCCATGCTGGAGCCAGAGGAGATGGCGATGCCATCCGATTCGGACTCCGAGGAAGACGAGGAGGGGCGCCCGGCCCGGGGTCGAGGCAAGAAGGGCAAGGGCCGCAAGGGCCAGGAGGACGAGGCGCAGGACGAGGCGGCGAACGCCGCGGAGCAGGACGCGGGAGTGGTCGTGGCCCCGGCGCCCGCGGCTCCAGCCGCCCCCACCGTGCCCGAGCCGGTCGCGCGGCCACCCCCGGCGCCCATCCTCACGCCGCGCATCTCCGATGCGGACCTCCAGGCCGCCTGGGTCAAATGGCGCGACGCGGTGGCGGCGTTGGACAGCGAGGCGGCGCGCGCGGCCCAGCAGGAACTGGTGACGCTGCGCGAGGACGTGGCGGCCCTGGATCTGGAGTCCTTCAGCGTCGGCTTCATCCGGGCGGCGGAGGGACGGCGCAAGGCGCACGACGAGGCGGGTGCGCTGCGGCTCGTGGAACAGGCCGCGGCGCTCTCTCCGAACCTTCCCTACGCGCGTCTGGCGCTCGCCCAGGCCTATGCCGAGCGCTCGCCCGAGGCCGTGGGCAAGTACTCGCGCGAGCTCCGGGCCGCGCTCGAGTTGATGCTGAGGGATCCCCGCTACCGTCGCCCGGTGCTGGCGGACCTCGGGACGGTGGTGCTGATGGCGCTGCTGGCCACGGCGGCGGTGGTGGTGGGCGTGCTCTTCGTGCGGCGCGTGCGCTTCCTGCTCCACGACTTCCACCACGTCTTTCCCCGCGCTTCGGCCCACTGGCAGTCCACGGCGCTCGCGGTGCTGCTGCTCTTCGGCACGCCCCTGGCCCTGCGCTGGGGTGTCGTGCCCACGCTGTTGCTGCTCCTGGGCTCCGTGTCGTTCTACCTGTCGCGCTCGGAGCGGGTGGTGGCCACGTTGCTGCTCGCCCTGGCGGCGCTCGTCCCCCTCGCGGCGGGCAAGCTCGCCCAGTCCGCGGTCTTCGCGGGAACGGTGGCCGAGGACGTCTACGTGCTGGAGCACGGCGGAATCGACGCGGAGCCCGTGGCCCAGCGCGTGCGCGTGCGCCACGAGAAGAAGCAGGCCAGCTTCGCCGAGCTCTTCGCGCTCGGCCGGTTCGAGGCGCGCCGGGGCCAGATGCCGGAGGCCATCGCCCACTACAAGGCGGCCATGGCGCTGCGTGCCGGGCATGCGCCGTTGATGACCAACCTGGGCAACGCCCTGCTGGCCACGGGTGACATGGGCGGCGCGACGCGGCTCTACACCCAGGCCCTGTCGGCGGACCCGGGGCTGGCCGCGCCCGCCTTCAATCTGGCCGAGGTCTACCGCCGCCGTGCCGCCGTGGCGCCGGACTCCGAGATCAGCGCCCAGAACCAGAAGGCGCGTGACGCGCTCGAGACCGCGGGCCGTCTGGATCGCGAGCTGCTGATGTGGGAGCGGCCGCCGGATGATCGGCTGACGATGAACCGCCTGCTGCTCGCGCCCGTGCTGCCCCTGACGGACCTGCCGGTCATCGAGGACACGTCCCTGGCCGAGCGCGTGGAGGCCCAGTTGTCGAGCCGGTTGCTCGGAGGTGGCTCGGGCATCTCCGCCTGGGGTCCGCTCGTGCTCGGGGCGCTGCTCGTCGCCATGCTCGGCCTGGCCCGAGGCATCTTCAATCCGTCCCACGAGTGCGAGAAGTGCGGCCGTCCGGTGTGCCGGCGCTGTGACAAGGAGCTGGGCGTGGCCAGCAAGCTGTGCGCCCAGTGCGTCAACGTCTTCTCGCGCAAGATCGTGGTGGAGGCGCGCGTCCGGGCTCGCAAGCACATCGAGATCGAGCGCAACCGCCAGTGGGCGAGCGGCGTGTCCTACGTCTTCGGCGGCCTGGTGTCCGGCGCGGGCCACCTCTTCAACGGGCTGGCGGTGCGCGGTACGCTCTACGCCTTCCTCTTCCTGCTCGGGGTGGCGGGGCTGGTGTTGCGCTCCGGGGTGCTGCGCTCGCCCTATGGAGAGGTGCCGATGTACCTCAAGCTCGCCCCCCTGTTGCTTCTCCTCATCCCCCTTCACCTGTTGTCGCTGCGCGGGCTGTATCGCCGCCAGAACGAGTAGACCGGAACGACGATGGCGCTCACGGGAACCCTCAAGGACTTCGGCATCGCGGACATCCTGCAGCTCATCGGGCAGCAGCAGAAGACCGGGGTGCTCTACCTCAAGAGCAAGGATCAGGACGTCCAGGTCTTCATCCGGGACGGCAACATCGTGCGTGCCGAGAGTGTCACGCGCAAGAAGAAGGATCTGCTGGGCAACATGCTGGTGAGCGCCGAGCTCATCACGCCCCAGCAGCTCGAGAGCGCGCTGGAGATCCAGAAGCGCACCCTCAAGCGGCTCGGGGACGTGCTCACCTCCACGGGCGCCATCTCCGCGGAGAAGCTCAAGCAGATGATGCGGCTGCAGGTGACGGAGTCGCTCTACGGACTCTTCTCCTGGAAGGCGGGCGACTACGAGTTCAAGCAGGAGGACAGCGTCCAGATAGATCAGGACGATCTCGCGCCGCTGCGCGCCGAGAGCGTGCTCATGGAAGGCTTCCGGATGGTGGATGAGTGGCCCCACCTGCGCAAGAAGCTCTCCAACGAGGCCACCACCTTCGAGAAGCTCAAGGAGCTGCCGCCGCAGAAGGCCCAGGAGAAGGAGGACGACTTCGACGCGTCCTTCGACGATGCCTTCTCCGAGGAGAAGAAGGACGAGAACAAGGGCGAGTTCAAGTCCATCGGCAGCACCGAGCGCCGCGTGTACAGCCTCATCGGCCCGGGGCGCGACGTGCGCAAGCTGGTGGATCTCAGCTGCCTGGGCGAGTTCGAGACCTGGAAGGCCCTCGTCAACCTGCTCAACCTCGACTACATCCGGGCCCTGCCACCCTCGGGCCTCTCGAGCCTGTCGTCGTCCGCTCGCGGTGGGGATCTGCTCGTGCGGCTGGGCGGCGTGCTGGCGCGCGCCGTGGTCACCCTCCTGGTGATCGCCGCGCTGGGCTTCGTCGCCTCGCGGCTGCGGCCGGACACGTGGGACCTGCAGGGCGCGTCGGCCTCCTCGTACTCGGACCCGGCCGCCCAGCGCCTGGTGTCTCGTGCCCAACAGGTCCGAATCCAGGCCGCGCTGGAGGTGTTCCGCCTCGAAAAGGGCAACCTCCCCGAACGATTGGACTCCCTGGTGGAAGTGGGTCTGCTGCGCAACGAAGACCTGCGCTATCCGTGGCGGGATGATTACTATTACCGTCGTACGTCGGATCGTCAGTTCATCCTCCTGCCCCCCTTGCGCTAGGTGGGCTGCTCGCTGCTGGGCAACACCGGAGGCTGGAAGTCGTTATCGAGGCCGTTACTGAAGTGAGGTTGAAAGCCGAGACCCGCACTCATGGGATGGGATGAATTGCGAAACCCCGCCACTGTAGAGGCCCAAGAAGTCAGCCCCACCTCCGCCAAGGTGGATGTCCGCGACAACGCGACGACCCTGGCGCTGTGTGGCAACCAGAACGAGAACCTCAAGCTCATGGAGCGCCGCCTCGGTGTCCGCGTGGGACAGCGGGGGACGGAACTGCACCTGTCGGGACCGGCGGATGCCGTGGCCTTCACGGTGAAGCTGGTGGAGAGCCTCGAGGGGATGATCCGGGCCGGCCGCGCCATCTACCGCGAGGACGTGGAGCAGGCCATCAAGGTGATGGGGCGCGGAGGCGTCGAGTCGCTCCAGGACGTGATGCTCGGGCCCGTGCTCAAGAGTTCGGGCAACAAGCAGATCGCGCCCAAGAGCATCGCGCAGAAGCGCTACGTGGACGCCATCCGCGCCAACGACATCGTCTTCGGCATCGGCCCCGCGGGTACGGGCAAGACGTACCTGGCCATGGCCATGGCGGTCTCCTATCTGCTCGACAGGAAGGTCAAGCGCATCGTCCTGGCGCGTCCGGCGGTGGAGGCCGGTGAGAAGCTGGGCTTCCTGCCCGGGGACCTGGCGGAGAAGGTCAATCCCTACCTGCGCCCGCTCTACGACGCGCTCCACGACATGATGCCCGTCGAGCGCGCCACGAGCTTCATCGAGCAGGGCGTGGTGGAAGTGGCGCCGCTGGCCTTCATGCGCGGCCGCACGCTCAACGACTCCTTCGTCATCCTCGACGAGGCGCAGAACACCACCGTCGAGCAGATGAAGATGTTCCTCACCCGCCTGGGCTACAACAGCAAGGCGGTCATCACCGGGGACGTGACGCAGGTGGACCTGCCGGTGGGCCGGATGAGCGGCCTGCACCACGCGCGCTCCATCCTGCGCAACATCGAGGGCCTGTGCATCTCCGAGTTCACCGACGTGGACGTGGTGCGCCACCCCCTGGTGCAGGAGGTCATCCGCGCCTACGATCGCTTCGACGCCGCCCAGCAGGCCGCCAAGGCGCTGAAGCACGCGGAGCAGATGGCCCCCTCTTCTTCCTCCAGCGAGGAGCCGTCCGCCTCGTGAGGCAGCTCGCCGGGTGGTGGGGCGGGGGAGCGGTTGGCAAGGAACATTCCGCCTCCCGCCTTGCTTGAAGTCTCCGCCCCGCCTCTCATAGGTTGAAAACCGCCATGGCCGAACCGGAATCGCCGCCCCCCGGACCCAGTCCGCTGGACGCCTTGTCTCGCCGCTTCCGGCTCGGCCCCGAATGGGGCCGGCGCCTGACGAACCTGCTGTTGCTGGGGGCGGTGTCGATCGCGGCGGGCTTCGTCATCTCCCCGGGCCTCTACAGCCAGCAGATCCCCGCCCTCTCCGAGGAGGACCTGGGTCGGCCCTTCCGGACGAATGCTCCGGCGGGGTTCAAGGCCGGGCGGGACTACGACATCCTCCACGAGTCGATGACCGAGAAGCGGCGCCAGGAGGCACGCGCCGCGGTCCGCCCGGTGTATGACCTGAGCCCGGGGGTGGCCTCGGAGCTGCGCACCTCCGTGAGCGGCGCCTTTTCGGACATGCGTCGGCGTCTGGCGGAGAAGCAAGCCGCCGCGCCGCCCGTGCCCGTGGACTCCACCGAGACGCGCAAGGCGCGCAAGTCGCCCGCGCCGACGGCGGAGGAGCGTGAGCGGCAACGCCAGGAGCTGGAGGCGATGCGCGAGAGCTTCCTGGTGCTGCTCTTCGGGCGCCGGGACGCGGAGATCGACGCGGACGACTTCCAGGCGCTCAACGCGGGGCACTTCTCCGAGCAACTGGAGGCGGCCACGTTGTCGCTCGTGGAGCGGGCCTACGGCTTCTCCGAGCCCCTGCCGGTGTACATCGCCCCCGCGCGCGAGGAGCTCGCGCGCGAGGGCGCCCAGGGCATCACCGTGAGGGACTTGCGCCACAATGGCGAGCAGACCCTGGCGATCACGGCGCCCACCGTGGTGGACCTGCGCGAGACCTATACGGAGCTGGAGCGCTTCGCCTCCGTTCCGGGCAACCTCCTGCCGGACTCCCCCGTCGTGCAGCGCCGGGCGGTGCTGCGGCTGGCCAAGCGGCTGGTGCGGCCCAGCCTCACCATCAACCTGGCGGAGACGGACGCCCGGCGGCGCCTGGCGGCGACGGCGGTGAAGGACGCCGTCATCTCCATCAAGAAGGGCCAGCGCGTCATCGGCGACGGGGAGCTGGTCAACGAGACGCACCTGGTGGCCATCCGCGGCATGCGCGCGCAGACGGACCGGTTGGACTTGCTGCAGTTGCAGGTGGGCGGCACGGGCCTGGTGGCGCTGCTCATCTCCGCCACGTACCTCTTCTGCCGGGCGGCCTTCCGGCGCTTCCGTCCCACGCGCAAGGACGCGCTGCTCCTGGGCCTGCTGCTGGTGTCGATGCTGGGCCTGGCGCAGATCTGGGTGTCCATCGCGGACGCGGTGCAGGACCGCTATGCGGCGCTGCCCCTGGAGGCCTTCTACTACGCCTTCCCGGTGGCGGCCGGGGCCATGCTGGTGCGCTTCGTGCTCTCCGAGGAGCTGGCGCTCTTCTTCGCGCTCGTGCTCGCGTGCCTGTGCGGCGTGATGCTGGGCAACTCGCTGTCCTTCGGCATCTACGCGCTGGTGGGGGCCCTGGTGGCGGCCGACCGCATCACCCGCGCCAAGGATCGGGTGGGCATCTTCAAGGCGGGCCTCGTCACCGGCGTGGCCAACCTCCTGGCGGTCCTCTTCCTCTTCCTGGCCGAGGGCAAGGGGCTCACCCCCGACACCCTCCTCACCGCCGTGTTCGCCTTCCTGGGCACGACGCTGGCGGTGCCGGTGGTGGTGCTGGCGCTCACGCCGCTCATCGAGTCCGTGTTCGGCTACGCGTCGGACCTGAAGCTGCTGGAGCTGGCCAACTTGAACCACCCCGCGCTCAAGGAGCTCATCGTCCAGGCGCCGGGCACCTACCACCACTCCATCATCATCGGCACGCTGGTGGAGAACGCCGCGGAGGACATCGGCGCCAATCCGCTGCTGGCGCGCTCGTGCGCCTACTACCACGACATCGGCAAGGGCCGGAATCCGCTCTACTTCGGGGAGAACCAGAAGGGCGACAACCGGCACGATGGGCTCGCCCCGGCGATGAGCGCCGTCATCATCAAGCGCCACGTCACCGAGGGCCTGGAGATGGCGCGCCAGTACCGCCTGCCCAAGCTGGTGGCGGACGCCATTCCCCAGCACCACGGCACCCGGCTGGTGGGCTACTTCTTCCACAAGGCCCTCAAGGAGCAGGAGGGCAAGGAAGGCGCGCCTCCGCTCGACGAGAGCGTCTACCGCTACCCGGGTCCCAAGCCCCAGTTCCGCGAGGCCGCCCTGGTGATGATCGCCGACGCCGTCGAGGCCTCCACGCGCTCGCTGCCGGAGCCCACCTCGGCGCGGCTGCAAGCGCAGGTGCAGAAGATGATCAACCTCATCTTCTCCGAGGGGCAGTTGGATGAGTGCGATCTGACACTTCGGGACTTGAACCTCATCTCGCAGTCCTTCCTGCACACGCTCGAGGGCATCTATCATGCGCGTCCCGCGTATCCGGCCGGTGCACTGCAGGCGGGACCCAAGGGCTCGCTGATGGTGGCTCCGGCGGTGAAACAGGAAGACAAGGCGCGTCCGGTGGGCACGGGAACCTGATGCGCGTGGCGGGAGGAGGGCGAACGTGAAGCTGCGCAAGGGGAAGGTGATTCCCCGCGACGATGGGAAGCGCATCGAGGAGTTCGTGGGCGCGGCGACGACGGGCACCGACGCGGTGTCGGTGGCGCGCATGCTGGCGCCGCCGGGCTGGAGCGAGCCGGCGCAGAAGCCCGAGTTCGACGAGGTGGTCATCGTCCTCAAGGGCGAGCTGACGCTCGTGGTGGACGGCCGGCGCCAGCTCATCGAGGAAGGGGAGATGGGCCTGGTGCCCCGGGGCCGCCGGGTGGTGTACCGCAACGATGGGCAGGGCGCGTGCGACTACTACTCGGTGTGCGCGCCGGCCTTCCGGGTGGAGCTGGCCAACATCGAGCAGGCCGAGGAGGAGCCCCAGGAGAACCGGGTGACGGTGCAGGTGGCGCATCCCCAGGGCAAGCGCTTCTCCAAGCTGGTGACGGAGCTGGCCGAGACGTTCCTGGAGAAGCTGGAGCTGTCCGGGTGCGAGCTGTCCATCTCCCTGGTGGGCGACCATGCCATCCGCCGGCTCAACCGCACCTGGCGCAAGAAGGACAAGGCCACGGACGTGCTGAGCTTCCCCGCGGGCGAGGCCCCCAAGGGCACGCCCGGGCCGAGGCAGCTCGGCGACGTGGTCATCTCCCTGGACACGGCGAAGTTGCAGGCCCGGGAGTACGAGCGCACCCTGGAAGAGGAGGTGGCACGCTACCTGGCGCATGGCCTGCTGCACCTGTTGGGGCACGACCACGAGCGGCCCAAGGACGCGCAGAAGATGGCGCGCGCCGAGGAGCGCCTGCTGGGCGCCAGCGGCATGGTGGGTGACGCGGTGGCTCCCCGGGCTCGCAAGCTCATGACGTGAGACGGACGGGTTGAGTCGGGCGGCGCGCGTGATAGGTAGGTGCGAATGTCCCGCCTCGGCTCATCGATGCTCTGCCTGCTCGGCCTGTTGCTGACCGCCCTTCCGGCGTCCGCTCAGGAGCTGCCTCCCTGGGGAACCGGGGAGAGCCGGGGCGAGGACTTGTCCGTCTACCTGGTCACCTTCGGGCCCGGCGACGACGTGGCGTCCTGGTTCGGTCACGGCTCGCTGGTGGTGGAGGACCAGAAGCTGCGCCAGTCGCGCCTCTACAACTACGGCATGTTCTCCTTCGACGAGCGCATGCTCCTGCGCTACGCGATGGGGCGGCTCGAGTTCTGGGTGGACGACGCGAGCCCCGCGGCCACGTTCCGCTTCTACCGCTCGCTCAACCGGGACGTGCGGCTGCAGGAGCTGAACCTGACGCCCGCGCAGAAGGTGGAGCTGGGACGGTTGCTGGCGGAGAACGTGCTGCCCCAGAACCGCGACTACCTCTACCACCACTACAACGACAACTGCGTGACGCGGCTGCGCGATGTGCTCGACAAGGTGCTGGGGGGTCAGCTGCACGCCGCGGCGAGCGGCCCCGGGCGGATGACGCTGCGCGAGCACACGCGCCGCTACACCGACGTGGGCCCGCCCATGAGCCTGCTGCTCGACTTCCTGATGAACGACGAGATCGACAAGCCCGCCACGCGCTGGCAGGAGGCGTTCCTGCCCGACGAGCTGGAGCGGCAGGTGGCGGAGGCCCAGGTGACGGGGGCGGACGGCAAGCCCCACCCGCTGGTGGCCCGGGCCTTCACCGTCTACGCGGCGCAGGGCCGTCCGGCCACTCCCGCGCGGCCGCCGGGCTACGCCGCGGTCCTGCTGCTGCTGGGGCTCGTACTGGGCGGCATCGCGGTGGGGCTGGCCCTGTGGGAACGGCGCACGGGTGGGCGGGCGCCCCGCGTCCTGCTCGGCCTGCAGAACGTCCTGGTGGGCCTGGTGGTGGGGATTCCAGGGCTCGCGCTGTTCATCATGTGGCTGGGCACGGACCACACGGTGACGTACCGCAACGAGAACCTGTTCCTGGCCAACCCGCTCACCGTGCTGGCGCTGCCCCTGGGCTTCGCCTTGATGCGCGGCTCGCCGCGGGCGCGCGAGTGGATGTGGCGGTTGTGGGTGGTGCTCGCGGCCCTGGGCGTGCTGGGGCTGGTGCTCAAGGCGCTGCCCCTGTTCGATCAAGACAACTGGCGCCTCATCGCGCTGCTGCTGCCCGTGTCGGTGGGCATGGCGGGCGCGATGACGCTGGGGCGCTCCGCGGTGGCGGTCGGACAGGAGTCCCCGCCGCTGGCGCCCACCCTGAAGGCTTCTGGCAACTGACTGGTAGGAGGACACAACATGGCGAACGACTCGATGGAGAAAATCGGCGGGCTTCGCGAGCGTCTGATGGCGCTCAGGGGGCATCTTTGACCTCGATCGCAAGAGGTCTCGCATCGCGCTGATCGAGCGCGAATCCACGCTGCCCACGTTCTGGGACGACAACACCAAGGCCCAGGCGATGCTCAAGGAGAAGGCCACGCTGGAGTCGAGCGTGGGGGCCTTCGAGAAGGCGCTCCGGGGCCTGGACGACGCGCAGACGCTGCTGGAGCTGTCGGCGGAGATGAACGACCCGGCCAGCGCGAAGGAGGCCGAGGACTCGCTCGGCTCCGTCGAGGCGGACATCGCCAAGCTGGAGCTGGCGCGGATGCTCTCCGGCGAGCAGGATCGCTCCTACTGCTTCATGGACATCAACGCGGGCGCGGGCGGCACGGACTCCATGGACTGGGCCGCCATGCTCATGCGCATGTACACGCGCTACTGCGAACAGCGCGGCTGGAAGGTGGAGATCAACGACTCGCAGGAGGGCGAGGAGGCGGGCTTCAAGAACGTCTCGCTGCGCATCGAGGGCGAGTACGCCTACGGCTACCTCAAGGCGGAGGTGGGGGTGCACCGGCTGGTGCGCATCAGCCCCTTCGACGCCAACGCGCGCCGGCAGACGGCGTTCGCCTCGGTGGACGTGTACCCGGAGGTGGATGACTCCATCCAGATCGACATCCCGGAGAAGGACATCGAGCTGAAGTTCATCCGGGGTGGCGGCGCGGGCGGTCAGAAGGTCAACAAGACCTCGTCCACGGCGCAGCTGCGCCACCTGCCCACCGGCATCATCATCACCTGCCAGACGGAGCGCTCGCAGTCGGCCAACAAGGACATGGCGTTCAAGATCCTCCGCGGCCGCCTCTATGAGCTGGAGATGAAGCGGCGCGAGGCGGAGCGGGACGCCGCCGAGGCGCAGAAGAAGGACATCTCCTTCGGCTCGCAGATCCGCTCGTACGTGCTGGCGCCCTACCGCATGGTGAAGGATCTGCGCACGGGCGTGGAAACGGGCAACGTGGACGCGGTGTTGGATGGAGAGCTGGAGCAGTTCGTCACCGCCCAGTTGATGGGGGTGAAGAACCCCAACCGCGCGGCCCCCGAGTAGCCCCTCGCCCACCAGGCGGGGAACCTTTCCGCGGTCTCGTTGTCCAAAGACCGCGGGAAGCCAGGGCAGTGGGGTGGAGCCGTGCGCGGGACGGGCCGCGGGGAGGTCACCGGTGTCTGCGAGCGAAGTGCTCGGGAGTCAGGACGTGGAGACGCCGGAGCGCCTGTTGCTGGCGCGGCTGCGGCGTGGCGAGCCGGAGGCCTTCGAGGCGCTGGTGCGTGAGCACCAGGATCGGCTCTACGACTTCTGCGTGCGGATGCTCGCGGATCCGGAAGAGGCGTATGACGTGGTGCAGGAGGTGTTCGTGAGCGCCCACCAGCACCTGGCGCGCTTCCGGGAGGACTCCAAGCTGTCCACGTGGTTGTTCCGCATCGGAAAGAACCACTGCCTCAACCGGCTGAAGTACCTCAAGCGCCGGGGCCGGGGCCGCTCGGACGAGTACGGCGAGCAGAGCGAGGGCGCGCTGGCGCGGGCACTGGGCTCGCCCCCGGGGCCCGACGAGGCCCTGGAGTCCGCGCGCGAGCAGGCGCGGGTGCAGTGGGCCATCTCCCAGCTGGAGCCGGACGCGCGCATGTTGGTGGCGCTCCGGGACATCGAGGGCCTGTCATACGAGGAAATCGTCGACATCACCGAGCTAGCGTTGGGAACCGTGAAAAGCCGGCTCCACCGGGCCCGGGAGAAGTTGGCGGATGTGTTGGGGCGGCTTGAGGAATGAACGGTTTTCAGCGGAGACTTGGAGATATGCCAGCGCAGCTCAGCCACCGGGAGACCCGGGCCCTGTTCATCGCCTTCGCGGATGAGGAGCTTCCCACCGACACGGCGCGTGAGGTGCGCTCTCACCTGGACACCTGTGGCGAGTGCCAGCGGGGGTGGCAGGCCTATTCGAGCACCGTGCTCCGGGTGCGCCAGGCACCGCGGCACAAGGCGCCACCGGCGCTGGCCTCGCAGGTGCTGGCACGGGTGAAGCGCCAGCGCCGCTCCGGCCTGCGCGGGTTGAACCTCATGCACGCGCACTACCGGCTGCCGGTGGAGATCCTCATTCCCGTGCTGCTCGCGGCCGCGGTGGCGGCCTACCTGCTCGTGTCTTCTCCCTGAAAGAAGGGGTGGCTGCGTCCATTGATTGCGTCCCGGGGTGCGCTTGGCTAGCGTGCCGCGCCCTCACGGGATGCCCATGTCCGACACGCCAGAGAACAAGACCGCCGAAGTAGACCTTGGGTCCAAGGAGCAGGAAATCTACGCGCAGCGCCTCGACAAGGCGCGCAAGTGGAAGGACTCCGGCTTCAACCCCTACGGCAATGGGTACCGGCCCCAGCACCTGGCCGCCGACATCCTCGCCCGTCACGACAAGCAGTCCACCGAGGAGATCGAGCAGGCCGGGCCCGTCGCCTACGACGTGGCGGGCCGCATCGTGGCCGTGCGCAGCTTCGGCAAGGCCGCCTTCGTGAAGCTGCGCGACCGCTCCGGGGAGATCCAGGCCCACCTGAAGAAGGACGCGCTCGGGGACGCCTACGAGCTCTTCAAGCTGTGCGACCTGGGCGACTTCGTGGCGGTGCAGGGTACGCTCTTCCGCTCGAAGACGGGCGAGCTCACCCTGTCGGCGACGAAGTTCCTGCCGCTCACCAAGTCCCTGCGCCCCCTGCCCGAGAAGTGGCATGGCCTGTCGGACGTGGAGACGCGCTACCGCCAGCGCTACCTGGACCTCGTGTCCAACCCCGAGGTCAAGCAGACCTTCCTCAAGCGCAACAAGCTCATCCGCCACATCCGCGAGTTCCTCGACGGGCGCGACTTCATCGAGGTGGAGACACCGATGATGCACTCGCTGGTGTCCGGCGCGGCGGCGCGTCCGTTCACCACGCACCACAACGCGCTCGACATCGACCTGTACATGCGCATCGCGCCGGAGCTCCACCTCAAGCGTCTGGTGGTGGGCGGCATCGAGCGCGTGTACGAAATCAACCGCAACTTCCGCAACGAGGGCATCAGCACCCGGCACAACCCCGAGTTCACGATGCTGGAGTTCTACCAGGCCTACGCCACGTTCGAGGACCTGATGGACCTCACCGAGGAGATGCTCTCGGGGGCGGCCAAGGCGGTGACGGGGGACACCAAGGTCACCTACCAGGGCCACGTGCTGGACTTCGGCAAGGGTTGGAAGCGCATCCCCATGACGGAGGCCATCCGCGAGGTGGTGCCCTCCTTGAGCGACAAGGACATGGCGGACCCGGATCGGCTACGGCACGAGCTGCTCTCCAAGGCCCAGGGCGAGGCGGATCGCCGCGCCATCCAGGCCATGCACCACGGGGAGTTGGTGGGCGCGCTCTTCGAGCACCACGTGGAGACCACCCTGGTGCACCCCACCTTCATCACCCAGTACCCCACGGCGGTCAGCCCCCTGGCGCGCCGCAATGATCAGAACCCGGACTTCACAGATCGCTTCGAGCTGTTCGTCGCGGGCCGGGAGATCGGCAACGCCTTCTCCGAGCTCAACGATCCCCTCGACCAGAAGGAACGCTTCCTCTCCCAGCTGGAGGCCAAGCAGCGCGGCCAGCAGGAGACGATGGACTACGACGAGGACTACATCCGCGCACTCGAGCACGGCATGCCGCCCACGGCGGGTGAGGGCATTGGGATTGATCGCGTCGCCATGTTGTTCACCGACGCGCCGTCGATCCGCGACGTCATTCTTTTCCCCCTCCTCAAGCCGCTTGCGAAGTAGGCAGGAACCCCTGTGAACGCCGAACGGCAGACCGTCTACCGCTGGAGCCTCATCTGGAGCGGCGTCCTCGTGGCGCTCGTGGGCGTCGTGCTGCTCGGCGTGGCCATTGGCCGCGTGGATGCGTGGGCGCGGGTCGCCTCGGTGCTGGGGCTGTCCGCCCTGGCCTGGGGCGGGCTCGTGCAGACGATCAACGCGGTCGGCCTGGTGGCGGTGCAGTCCGCCGTGCCCTCCTCGGTGGGCCTCGTCGGCACCGAGTACCTCGTCATCGGGTCCGCCGCGTGGATCGTGGGCTGGGTGCTCATCGCCAGCGGCATCCGCCGGGCCCCGGAGTCCACCGAGGGGCCCAGCCCGGCCGCGGGCGCGGTGCTCTATCCCCGGCTCGCGCGCTACCGGGACTTCTACTGGAGCACGCTGGGCGCCTACGGCGGCGGCATGCTGCTGGCGGAGCTGGTGCTCATCCTCCTGCAGACGTTCCTGTCGAGCGGAGGAGGTGCGAGCGGAGGAGGGCAGGGGGGTCTGGCGCCCACGGTGGCCTTCGCGGTGTCGCTCATCATCGCCTCGCTCGTCGCCTTCGGGTGCGGCTTCGTGGGGGCCGCGCGGGCGCGGCGGCTGGCCATGCCCGAGGCCACCATCGGGGTCATCTACCTCGGCCTGCCCGTGCCCATCGGCCTGACGCTGATGGAGCAGTTGCCGGACCTCCAGGTGTCCCTGGGCTACCGGCTGCGCGAAGTGACGTACGTGGCGGACATGCTCGGCCGCCCGGTGGTGGGCTACTGGCTGGTGTTCTCGCTGTTGGTGCTCATGCTGGTGCTGGGCATCAACACGGGCTTCATCGCCGCGGGCAGCGGGCGCATGGATCTGCGGCTGGGCTTCGAGCTGTTCGTCGCCCGGCGCCACGTGGGGGTGTTCCGCCCCTCGCTCGTGTTCGGCACGCTGGCGGTGCTCCTGTTCGGCATCGTCCCGCCGCTCATCATCTACGGCATCATCCGTGCCGTGGAGGCGGCCGTGGAGCGCACCCGCATCCGGGAGCTGGGCCTGAAGGATCCGCTCGCCGCCGCCTCCGCGCTCAACCGTCTGAAGCTGCGCGAGCAGTCACCCACCATGATGATGACGGCGCTCTCGGTGGGCGGCGTGGGCGTGGGCGTGATGGCGCTCATCATCGTCCTGTCGGTGATGAGCGGCTTCGAGGAGGACCTGCAGAACAAGATCCTCGGGGCGCACTCGCACGTGGTGGTGTCGAAGTACGCGGGCCACCTGTCCGAGTACAAGCGGCTGATGGAGCAGATCGCCAAGGTGCCCGGCGTGGCGGGCCAGACGCCCTCCATCGACAACCCGGTGATGGTGCTCGCCGAGGACGAGGTGCAGGGCATCGTGCTCAAGGGGATTGATCCGGAGACCGTGGGCTCGGTGCTGGATCTGCGCCGGAACATGCTGCCCGGGGGCGAGCTGGACAACCTGGAGACCCCCCAGAAGATCGCGCCCCGGCGCTCGCTGGGCCTGGGCTCGAAGCCCTCCGGCCAGGACGACGAGGAGGACGAGGAGGTCGATCCCATCATCGGGAAGACCACCCGGGGCACCGAGCAGAAGGTGCTGCCGGGCATCATCCTCGGCCGGGAGCTGGCCACCATCCTGCGCGTGGTGGTGGGAGACCGGGTGAACGTCATCTCGCCCCAGGGCGCGGAGCTGGGCCCCGCGGGCCTCATCCCCAAGAGCCGCGCCTTCCGCGTGGCGGGCATCTTCTACTCGGGTATGTACGAGTACGACGCCAAGTTCGCCTACATCCTGCTGGCCGAGGCCCAGAAGCTCTTCAACACCACGGGGCCCACGGGCATCGAGTTGAAGGTGGCGGACGTGGACGACGCGCGGCGCATCGCCACGCAGGTGTCGCGCGAGCTGGGGGGCTATCCCTACCGCGCCCGGGACTGGGGGGAGATCCACCGCAACATCTTCTCCGCGCTCCGGCTGGAGAAGCTGGTGATGGGCATCATCCTGTCCATCATCATCATCGTGGCCGCGGGCCTCATCGTGGCCACGGTCATCATGCTCGTGCTGGAGAAGCGCAAGGAGATCGCCGTGCTCAAGGCACTGGGCGTCTCCGACGGCGGCATCGTGAAGATCTTCCTCGCCGAGGGTCTCCAGATTGGCGTGGCCGGGGGCCTGCTCGGGCTCTTCTCGGGGCTGGCGTGGTGCTACTTCATCCTGAAGGTGGGCATCAAACTGGACCCGTCCGTCTATTACATCCCCAACCTGCCGGTGAAGATCGAGCCGGTGCAGACGGCGCTCGCGGTGGTCATCGCGGTGCTGGTCACCTATCTGGCGTCCATCTATCCCGCGCTCAAGGCGAGCAGCGTGGAGCCGGTGGAAGGCCTCAAGGCGGAGTGAGGACGATGGCACTGCTCTCCATCCGCGACGTCTTCAAGAGCTACTTCCTGCACGGCAAGCGCATCGACGTGCTGCGCGGCGTCTCCCTGGACATCGACAAGGGGGAGATGGTGAGCCTCATCGGCGCGTCCGGTGCGGGCAAGAGCACGTTCCTGCACGTGCTGGGCACGCTGGACATGCCCGCCGCGGGCGAGCTGCTCTTCGATGGCCAGAGCGTCTTCGCCATGAACGACGCGGAGATCGCCGACTTTCGCAACCGCACCATCGGCTTCGTCTTCCAGAGCCACTACCTGCTGCCCGAGTTCACCGCGTTGGAGAACGTGGCCATGCCGGCGCTCATCCAGCGCCGGGAGCGGGCGCCCACCTATGCCTACGCGCGGGAGTTGCTCGAGCGGGTGGGCCTGGGCAGCCGGGTGGATCACCGGCCCGGAGAGCTATCCGGCGGTGAGGCGCAGCGCGTGGCCCTGGCGCGCGCCCTGGTGCTCAAGCCGGCGGTGCTGCTCGCCGACGAGCCCACGGGCAACCTGGATCCCGCCACCGGCGAGGGCATCCACCAGTTGCTGCGCGAGGTGAACCGGGACCTGGGCATCACCGCCGTGGTGGTGACGCACAACGAGACCCTGGCGCGCTCCATGCCCCGGCGGTTGCGGCTGATGGCCGGCCAGGTAACCGAAGCATGAGGCCTTCCGGACCCCCGTCCGGCGCTTTCTCATTGAGACCCGCTGATTTCCTCCCATAGATTGCCCCGCCCTTTACCGGCCGACTTCTCTTGAGGCTCCCCGTTCTTCCGCTCAGGTTCCTTGTTCCTCTCCTCGTCGCCGCATGGACGGTGATGCCCGGTCGCGTGCTCGCGCAGACGAACACGGATGCGCCTCCCGCGACCTCCGCCCCCCGAAGCGCCGATGCCCCGGTCGATCCCGACCGGCAGGCGCGTGAGGACGAGGTCACCGACATCCGCGTCGAGGGCAACCGCCGCGTCGAGGCCGAGGCCATCCGCCGCGCCCTGCGCACCCAGGTGGGCACGGACCTCGACACGTCCCGCAGCGCCGAGGATCTCCGGGCCGTCTGGGCGCTCGGCTACTTCAGCGACGTGCAGTTGCTCGTGCAGCGCCTGCCCGCCGGCGGCGTCATCTACGTGGTGCGCGTGCAGGAGCGCCCGTCCATCCGCTCGGTGAAGCTCGCCGGCAACGAGGAGATCAGCCAGGACGACCTCAAGGAGTCCATCGAGGTCAAGCCCCTCACCATCCTGGACATGGACACGGTGCGCAGCACCCAGAAGAAGATCCAGGAGAAGTACATCGAGAAGGGCTACTTCCTGGCCGAGGTGTCCCACAAGATCGAGCCCGTGGCGGGTGGCCAGGTCGACGTGGTCTTCACCGTCGAGGAGAACTCGAAGGTGCTGGTGAAGGACATCGTCATCCTGGGGGCGGAGAAGATCTCCGTCTCCCGGCTCAAGGACGTGATGCTCACCAAGCAGGGCGGCTACCTGTCGTTCCTCACGAGCGAGGGCACCTACCGCGAGGAGGTCTTCCAGCGCGACCTGCAGGTCATCCAGGCCACCTACTACGACGAGGGCTTCATCAACGTCCGGGTGGACAAGCCCAACGTGTCGCTGTCGGCCGACAAGCGCGACATCTACATCACCCTCCGGGTGACCGAGGGCGAGCGCTATGACATCGGCAAGATCGACTTCTCCGGCGACCTGGTGGTGCCCAAGGAGGAGCTGGCGCGCCTGATGAGCACGAACTCCGGCGAGCACTTCAGCCGCTCGAAGCTCGGCACGGACATCCAGGCCCTCACGGACGTCTACTACGACCGGGGCTACGCCTACGCCAACATCAACCCCGTCACCAACATCAACGCCGACCAGCGCACGGTGGACCTGACCTTCGACGTGCAGCAGGGTCCCCAGGTCACCATCGAGCGCATCGAGGTGATGGGCAACACCAAGACGCGGGACAAGGTCATCCGCCGCGAGCTGCGCGTCTACGAGGGGGAGCTGTACAGCGGCACCGGCGTGCGCCGCAGCAAGGAGCGCGTGACGGCGCTCGGCTTCTTCGAGACGGTGGAGGTCAACCAGAAGCCCGGCTCGCGCGGGGACTCCATCGTCCTGACGGTGGAGGTGAAGGAGAAGGCGACCGGCACCTTCCAGGTGGGCCTGGGCTTCTCCAACGTGGAGGACTTCATCTTCACGGCCCAGGTGTCGCAGAACAACTTCCTCGGCTGGGGCCAGAGCGTGTCCGCCTCGGCGCAGATCTCCAGCCTGCGCTCGCTCGTGCAGCTGTCGTTCTTCGACCCGTACTTCCTGGACACCAACTACATCTTCTCCGCGGACTTCTTCCGGGTGGAGTCCAACTACGTCGACTTCGACCGCCGCTCCACGGGTGGCAACGTCGGCCTGGGCTACCAGATCGTCGAGGATCTGCTCGTCAACGTGGGCTACTCGCAGGAGCACGTGAGTGTCTCCGCCCTGTCGAACCTTGGCGGCGTGCTGCTGGCCAACCGTTTCCTCAGTGGCGTGACGAGCTCGGCGCGCCTGTCCGTCACCTACGACAAGCGCAACAACCGCCTCTTCCCCTCCCAGGGCTTCATCCACTACGGCTCGGTGGAGTACGCGCCGGGCTTCCTCGGCGGCTCGTTCCTCTTCGCGCGCTACAGCGCCTACTCGCGCCTGTACTTCCCGCTGCCCCTGGGCGCCGTCTTCAAGACCAACGCCACCGTGGGCTACATCCAGTCGCTGGACAACCAGCGGCCGCTGCCCATCTCCGAGCTCTACTACCTGGGCGGCATCAACTCGATGCGCGGCTACGCGTTGCGCACCATCAGCCCCTCGCTGCTGGTGCCCAACTCCTCCTCGCCCGATGCCGTCATCCAGTCCATCAACGTGGGCGGCAACAAGCAGTTCATCCTCAACGTGGAGTTGGAGTTCCCCATCTTCGAGAAGGCCGGCATCCGCGGCGTGGTCTTCTACGACGCGGGCAACGCCTACGCCTCCAACGAGCGCTTCTTCGAGGACAAGCAGGACAAGCTGCCCCTGGGCCTGTTCCACTCGGTGGGATTCGGCTTCCGGTGGTTCTCGCCGGTCGGTCCCTTGCGCTTCGAGTGGGGAATCCCGCTCACCAAGCGCCCGGATGATCAGCCCATCCTCTTCGAGTTTACGATCGGCAATTTCTTCTGATAGGTCGTCCGTCCACTCTGTTCCCGGCCTTTCGGGGCCGTTGAACAGGGAAACCGGCGGGACGTCGAACTTTCCAAACTTCCCCCGAGGAGCTGTCGCACATGTCGCTTCGAAGCAAACTGTCCGTCCTGGCCATCGCCGCCTCGCTCGCGGTCCCCACGCTGGCCGCCGCCGAAACCAAGATGGGCTATGTGGATTACCAGCGCGTCATGCTCGAGGTGGATGACGGCAAGGCGGCCAAGGCCCGTCTCCAGAAGTGGCTGGAGGCCCGGCAGAAGGAGATCGACGCCGAGCAGGAGGCCCTGCGCAAGGAGAAGGAGACCCTGGACAAGCAGGCGAGCGCGATGAGCGAGGAGACGCGCGTCCAGAAGGCCACCGACCTGCAGAAGAAGGTCTACGACCTGGCTCAGAAGTGGGAGAAGAGCCGCGGTGAGGCCGCCGAGCGCGAGCGCAAGGAGATGGAGCCGATCATCGCGAGGATCGACGACGTCATCAAGAACATCGCCGACCGCGAGGGCCTGGGTATGGTCTTCGAGAAGCGCGACTCCGGCCTGGTGTTCGCCCTGAGCCAGTACGACCTGACCAACGAGGTCATCCGCTCGTACAACAGTGGCAAGGGCAAGGCGAAGGACGCCCCGGTCGCCAAGGACGCGCCCAAGAAGTAGGCCTCGCTCTCTTCCGTGCATACGCCCAAGCCCCGCCGGCTCGGGGAGCTCGCCGCCCATGTGGGCGGTGAGCTCCTCGGTGACGCCGGCCTCGTGATTACCGGACTCAATGGGCTCGTCGAGGCAGTGCCTGGCGAGCTCTCCTTCTATGGCAACCCGCGCTACCGCCGGCAGTACGACGCCACCCGGGCGTCGGCCGTGCTGGTGGGCCGGGAGGCCGAGCCACGCGAGCACGTCTCGCTGGTGCGTGTCGCCAATCCGCACCTGGCCTTCGCCCAGATTTCCCAGCTCTTGCACCCGCGGCCCACCTACGAGGCGGGCGTGCGGCCCGGCGCCCACGTGCACCCCGAGGCCAGCGTCCACCCGGACGCCACGGTGATGACCGGGGCCACGGTGGACAAGGGCGCGCGGGTGGGGGCTCGCGCGGTGCTCTTCCCCGGAGCGTACGTGGGGGAGGCGGCGGTGGTGGGCGAGGACAGCGTGCTCTACCCCAACGTCACCGTGCGCGAGCACTGCCTGGTGGGAGCGCGCGTCATCCTCCACGCCTCGTGCGTGGTGGGGGCGGACGGCTTCGGCTTCGCCTTCAACCCCGAGGGCGCCCAGGGCCCCGAGCACTACAAGATTCCCCAGGCGGGCATCGTGCGCATCGAGGACGATGTCGAGGTGGGCGCCTGCACCACCATCGATCGGGCCACGCTCGGCGAGACGGTCATCGGCCGCGGCACGAAGATCGACAACCTGGTGCAGATCGCCCACAACGTGAAGGTGGGCCCGCTGTCGCTCTTGTGCGCGCAGGCGGGCGTGTCCGGCTCGTCGGAGCTGGGCACGGGCGTGGTGCTGGCGGGGCAGGTGGGTGTGGTGGGCCACATCCGCGTGGGTGACATGGCCAAGGTCGGGGCCCAGTCGGGCGTGGCGCAGGACGTGGAAGATGGACAGGTGGTGAGCGGCACCCCGGCCATGCCCCACCGCGAGTGGCTGCGGACGTCGGCCGCGCTCGGCCAGTTGACCGAGCTGCTCAAGGAAGTACGCACCCTGCGGCGCAGGGTGGAGATGCTCGAGAAAAAGGAGAAGGGCGGATGATGGACATCCAGGAGATCCAGGCGCTGCTGCCCCACCGGTATCCGTTCCTCCTGGTGGATCGGGTGGTGGAAATCGTTCCTGGCCAGAAGATCGTGGCCTTCAAGAACGTCACCATGAACGAGCCCTTCTTCAACGGCCATTTCCCGGGACACCCGGTGATGCCGGGCGTGCTCATCCTGGAGGCGCTCGCCCAGGCGTCGGCCATCCTCGCCTACAAGACGGAGAACATGGACCCCGCGCGGTCGGTCTCCTACCTGATGAGCGTGGACGGGGCGCGCTTCCGCAAGCCCGTGGTGCCCGGAGACCGGTTGCAGCTCAACGTCGAGGTGCTGCGTCACAAGGGCGCGGTGTGGAAGACGAAGGGAACGGCCACGGTTGACGGAGCGAAGGTGGCCGAGGGTGAGTTCCTCGCCACCGTCGTGGACAAGGACAAGAAGTCGGGCGGCTCCACCGCCGAGGCGTCCTGACAGGACGAGGGAGACACCATGGCGCAGGTTCACCCCACGGCGGTGGTCCATCCGGATGCCCGCCTCCACGAGACCGTGGAGGTGGGTCCCTACTCCATCATTGGTGGCAAGGTGACGATTGGCGCGGGCACGAAGGTGGGTGCCCACGTCGTCATCGATGGCCGCACCACGCTCGGCGAGCGCAACCGCATCTCTCCCTTCGCCTCCGTGGGGGGCGTGCCGCAGGATCTCAAGTACGCGGGCGAGGACACCCAGCTCATCATCGGCAACGGCAACCAGATCCGTGAGTCCACCACGCTCAACATCGGCACGGTGGGCGGGGGCGGGGTGACGCGGGTCGGGGACAACAACATCTTCATGGCCAGCAGCCACGTGGCCCACGACTGCGTGGTGGGCAGTGGGTGCGTGGTCGCCAACAGCGTGGCGCTCGCCGGGCACGTGGTGGTGGAGGACTTCGTCATCCTCGGCGGGCTGTCCGCGGTGCACCAGTTCACCCGGGTGGGCAAGCATGCCTTCATCTCGGGCGGCGCCATGGTGACCATGGACGTGCCGCCCTACTGCACGGCGCAGGGGGATCGGGCGGAGCTGTCCGGCCTGAACGTGATCGGCCTGCAGCGCCATGGCTTCAGCGAGGAGCAGGTGGCCCGCATCAAGGAGGCCTACCGGATCCTCTTCCGCTCGAAGCTGGTGCTGACGGAGGCGGTGGCCCGGCTGAAGGCGGAGCTGGGTGGCCAGTCGGAGATCGACTACCTGGTGGACTTCATCGCCCAGAGCAAGCGCGGCCTGACGCGCTGACACCCCCCGTGGAACGCATTGGCCTCATCGCGGGCAACGGCCGTCTGCCCTTCCTCTTCGCCAGCGCGGCCCGGGCCCAGGGCCTGGAAGTGGTGGCGGTCGCCCACCGGGGCGAGGCGGATCCAGCGCTGGCCTCCGAGGTCGCCTCCCTGACGTGGGTGCGGCTGGGGCAGGTGGACCGCATCCTGCGCGCCTTCCGCGACGCGGGCGTCTCCCGGGCGGCGATGGCCGGGGGCATTGGCCGGGTGCGCGCCTTCACCGAGGCCCGGCCGGACCTGGGCGCGGTGCGCATCCTCTCGCGCCTGCGCAGCGTGCGCGATGATGCGCTGCTGCGCGCGGTGGCGGACTACTTCGAGTCCCATGGCGTCACCATCGTGGCGCCCACGGACTGGTTGGCCCAGGCCCTGTGTCCCGCCGGGCACCTCGCCGGACCCGTCCTGAACGCCGTCCAGGAGAAGGACGTGGCGCTGGGACGCGAGGTGGCCACGCTGCTCGGACAGGCGGACGTGGGCCAGACGGTGGTGGTGCGCCAGGGCCACGTGCTGGCGCTCGAGGCGGTGGAAGGCACCGACGAGGCCATCCGCCGGGGCGCGAAGTACGGCGGCGCGGGCGCCGTGGTGGTCAAGCGCTGCAAGCCCGGGCAGGACCTGCGCTTCGATCTGCCCGCCGTCGGCCCCCGCACCCTGGACGTCATGAAGGAAGTGGGGGCCACCGTGCTGGCGTTGGAAGTGGGGAAGACGGTGCTGTTGGACGCACCCGAGCTCTTCCGGAAGGCCGACACCGCGGGCATCTCCCTGGTGGGCGTGCCCTGAGGGGCGAGGCGGGCCGCTCACTCCCGGAGAAAGTCGGGGAGCGGATGGTCTCTCGTTCCAGGGTAGGGAATGTTCGAGCCCGAAGGATCTGTTACGAACATCACCGCCGCGAAGGAGCCGGATTCGCGTTGCACGGCACCCGGGTACTCCCCAGGGTGCCTTCCTCTCGACGTCCCCCCGTCTTCCGCCGCGATGGCGGACGGTGCCGCCCCAAGGAGAACCCACGGATGAAGCGACTCGTGCTCCCCGCCCTGCTCGCCCTTGCCTCCCCTGGTTGCATGCACGCGCCAGCGCCCGCCACGGCGGCCCCCGAAAACGAGGCGACCAAGTGCGAACTCGTCCAGACCCTGGTGCGTGAGCAGCTGCCGCAGCAGATCCTCTCCGGCCTGGAGGCCGACGGGCATGACGGGCCCACCCAGGTGCTCGTCTTCGTCCAGGACCAGGACGAGAACGTGCTCGAGCGCCTGTTCTCGGGAGATCCCTCGTGTGGGGGTCCCAACTTCAAGGTGGTCCGGGAGATTACCCGCGAGGCGCTGGTGCTCTTCCTCCAGCGCCAGGGAGAGGGCTACGTCTACGACGCGCAGCGCGCGGGCCCCAACCGGATGTCGCTGGGCGGCAAGGCCAAGGGCGCGGTGATGAAGCGCTCGGGCGTCTGGGCCGCATCCAGCATCTGAGACACCGCGGGGTGCTCGCGCAGCAGATCCTTGCCGCCATCCGCGATGAACTGCACCGCGATGGCCGCGAGGATGAGCCCCATGACGCGCTCGAGGATGGCCACGCCGGACTGGCGCAGCACGCGCTGCACGAGGCCGGCGGCGCGCAGCACGAAGTAGCTCGTCACGAAGGTGATGAGGATGGCCAGCAGCACGGGCACGGCGGACACGAGCCGATCCCCGCCACGGGCCATCAGCACCACGGCGGTGGCGATGGCGCCGGGACCCGCGAGCAGCGGCATCGCCAGGGGCACCAGCGCCACATCCTCCTTCACCACGCCTTCCTGGGTCTCGGACGGGGTGGTGCGTGTCTCCGAGGGGCGCGCCCGGAGCATGTCCAGGGCGGTGATGAGCAGCAGGATGCCGCCGGCCACCCGGAAGGCGCCCAGCGACACGCCGAACACCTTGAAGATGACGCCGCCAAAGAGGGCGAAGAAGAGCATCAGCGCGCATGCCACGATGCACGCGCGCCGCGCCGTGCTGCGGATCTTCTCCTCCGAGTCCCCCGCGGTCATCGCGAGGAAGATGGGCACCAGGCCCACCGGATCGACGACGAAGAGCATCGCGGGCAGCGCCACGATGAACAGCGAGAACTGTTCGGACATGCGCCCTCCTACACCGTGAGGCGCAGCTTCCACACCATCGTCAGCGCCTCGACGAAGATGCGCCGGCTCATCTTGGACTGCCCGACCCGGCGATCCTCGAAGACGATGGGCACTTCCTTCACCGTGAAGCCCTGCTTGAGGGTGCGGTAGGTGAGCTCGATCTGAAAGGCATAGCCGGTGCTCTGCACGGCGCTCAGATCGATGGACTCGAGCACCCGGCGGTGGAAGCACTTGAAGCCGCCGGTGAGGTCGCGGATGTCCACCCCGAGGATGCTCCGCGCGTAGAGCGAACCGCCCTGACTGATGAGCTGCCGGCCCACGCCCCAGTTGACGGTGCCGCCGCCGTGCACGTAGCGCGAGCCCAGCACCAGGTCCACGCCGGCCTGGGCCGTGTCCAGGATCGTGGGCAGGTAGCGCGGATCGTGGCTGAAGTCCGCGTCCATCTCCAGGATGTACGTGTAGCCCCAGTCGAGCGCCTGCCGGAAGGCATGGAGGTAGGCGCGCCCCAGCCCCTGCTTCTTCTCGCGGTGGAGCACGCGGATGCGCGGCTCCTTCGCCGCCAGCTCGTCGGCCAGCTTCCCCGTGCCATCCGGGGAGTTGTCGTCGACGACGAGGATGTCCACCCGCGGCTCGGCCGCCAACACCGCGCGGGTGATGGGCTCAAGGTTGTCCCGCTCGTTGTAGGTTGGGATGCAGACCAGCGCTGGATTCATCGCGCGGCGGGACATAGCAGAGCGCTCGGGCTCGCTCCTAGACTTTCGCCGCGGGCAGCAACTCCAGCACCGACTCGGCGGCGCGCGTGGCGGCCCCGGACTCGCCCAGGCGCGTGCGCACTTCTTCCAGCCCCCGGAGCATCTCGTCGCGCGGCGCGCCCGGCACCCACAGGCGGCGGATCTCCCCGGCGATGCGCTCGGGCGTCATGTCTCCCTGGAGCAGCTCGGGCACCACCCGGCGGTTGGCCAGCAGGTTGACGAGCGCCACGTGCGCCACCTTCAGCATCATCCGGCCCACGAGGTAGGTGAGCAGCGACACGCGGTAGACCACCACCAGGGGCCGCTGCATCAACCCCGCCTCCAGCGCCGCCGTCCCCGAGGCGACGATGGCCGCGTCGCTGGCGCCCACCACCTCGGGGGCCCGGCCCTCCACGAGGATGGGCCGCACGCCGCTGCCCTCGAAGCGCGAGAGGATCTCCTCGCGGGCGATCGTGGGCGCCACGGGCACCACCACCTGGAGGCCGGGACGCTCGGCGACCAACGTCTTCGCCGCGCCCACCATGGAGGGGAGGATGCGGCGGATCTCACTCATGCGGCTGCCGGGCAACAGCGCCAGGGTGGGCGCCTCGGGGGGCAGACCGAGCTTCTGACGGAAGGCGAGGGCACTGGCGGGGGCGGGCACCTGCTCCACCACGGGGCTGCCCACGTAGCGCGCGGCGACGCCGGCTTCCCGGTAGAAGTCCTCCTCGAAGGGGAGGATGCAGAGCATGCGGTCCACGAGCCGGGCGATCGTCTTCACCCGGCCCCGGCGCCAGGCCCAGATCATCGGCGACACGTAGTAGGCCACCGGGATGCCCAGCTTCTTGAGCCGCGCGGCGAGCCGGAGGTTGAAGTCGGGGATGTCCACGAGGATGGCGCAGGCGGGGCGGCGCTCGGCGGCGGCCCGTGCGAGGCCCCCCATCACCTGGAGGATGCGCGGAATCTTGGGCAGCACCTCGGTGATGCCCATGACATTGACTTCATGGGCGCCATAGAGCAGCTCCACGCCCTGGGCGGCGAGGCGCGAGCCTCCCATGCCGAAGAAGGACAGGTCCGGGCGGCGCGCGCGCAGGGCGGCGACGAGTTCGGCGGCGTGGGCGTCACCGGACGCCTCGCCGGCCACGACGAGAATCTGGGGGGCGGAGGACAAGGGGCGCGCATCCTACCTGATGCGCCGAACCCGGCCAGGGTGTGCTTGCTTCCGAGGAGGGCGGCCGAGCGGTCCGTTGGCGGTGGAACGGGTGGAAGCGAGGGTGAGAGCGGCCTGATGCAGGGCGGGCCGAGTGTGTACACTCGCGGGCCCGTGAAGAAGCTTCTGCTGGTCGAGAACCATCCCCCCACCCGTGAGCATCTCACCGGGGTCCTGTCTCAAGCCGGCTATACCGTGAGGGCCGTGGGCGAGCCCGGCTCGGCGATGGAGCATTTCGTCGCCGACAATCCCTCGCTGGTGGTGATGTCCGTGGACGTGCCGCGACTGGATGGCGCGCACGTGGGCCACCTCATCCGCAACTACAGCCTGGGGGCGCGCGTGCCCATCGTGGCCATCGACAAGGGCCACCTGGGCCGGGCCCGCGGCGTGGCCTCCCTGGTGGACCTCAAGGTGAACGCCTACGTGGCCGACCCGCTCAAGCCCGGCGAGCTGGTGGGCAAGCTCCAGTCGTTGTCGACCGCCATGGAGCAGGACGCCACCCCGCTCAAGGGGGTGCTGGGGATGCTGGTGCGCCCGGCGGTGATGAGCGGGGATCTCAAGGGGTTTCCGCTGCCGGCGCTGCTGGTGTCGCTCTACCGCCTGCGCCGCGATGGCGTGCTGGTGGTGGCGCACCGGGATCTGACGCGGCGGGTCTTCTTCGCCCAGGGCAGCGCGGTGAACTACGACTCGAGCGCCCGCCAGGACGCGCTGCCCAACTACCTGCTGCAGCGCCAGGTGCTCAACGAGGCGCAGGCGGAGCGGGTGGTGCAGGCGCTGGGCTCGGGCCTGCGCATCGGCGCGGCGCTCAACGAGGCCGGGGTGGAGGCCGCGGGCGAGGAGCTGTTGCAGCTCCTGCGCGAGTACACGATGGACCGGGTCGCCCAGGTCATCGGCATGCGCGAGGGCCGCTACGCCTTCTATCCCGGCGATGACTTCCAGAGCGAGGTGGCCACGGTGGAGACGCCCGCGCTGGCGCCCATCCTGGATGGAGCGCGCCGGGCCATGCCGCTCAAGACGCTGGCCGCGCCCCTGCGCGCGCACCAGTCGGAGTTTCCCGTGCGCACGCCCGACTTCGGCAGGGATCTGGGCGCGCTGGGGCTGAACACGGAGGACCTGAAGATCGCCATGCAGATGAACGGGCGCATCCCGCTGAGGGATCTGCTCGCGCATGGGCGGGGCGACCTGCGGCGGGGCTACTCGCTCCTGTGGTTCCTGCGGCTGGTGGGTGGGGTGGACTTCTCGCCCACGCCCGTGGCCCAGGGGCCCGGCGAGGTGGTGGTGGTGCCGGACGTCATCGCCCCGCGCAAGCGCAAGCCGCTTCCGGCGGACGTGGCGGCCAACCTGCGCGAGGGCGCGGTGCGCATCATCACCGGCAGCTACTTCCGCTGCCTGGGGCTGGAGATCGCCGCGGACAGCGAGGCGGTGGAGCGCTCCTACCACGAGCTCGCCATGCGCTTTCACCCGGACAGCTACGCCGAGTACGACACCTCGGAGATGAAGGACTTGCTGGACTCGGTGCAGGAGAAGCTGTCGGCGGCGTACCGGGTGCTGTCGGTGCCGGACAAGCGCAAGGCGTACCTGCAGTACCTCGTGTCCCGCATGGACGTGGGCCGCTCCACCACGGTGAACGTGGACGCCGAGCTGATGCTGCGGCGGGGAGAGGCGGCGCTCAAGCGCAAGCAGTTCCGCTCGGCGCTCATCCATTTCGAGGAGGCGGTGGGGCTCAACCCCCAGGAGCCCGAGTACTACTCGTACCTGGCGTGGGCCACCTTCCTCGCGAGCACGGGGCCGAAGGAGGACCGGGCCCGGGCCGCGCAGAAGGTGCTGCGCAAGGCGCTCACGCTCAACCCGTACCTCGAGCGGGCCCTCATCATCTCGGCCATCATCGACAGTGAGATGAACGACGAGTCGGGCGCGCGCAAGAAGCTGCTCAAGGTGCTCGAACTCAACCCCAACTCCCAGCTCGCGAAGGCCGCGCTGCGCAAAGTAGGCCGGTGATGCACAAGTCGTTGTGGCGGTTGTTGGGGTACGCCCGGCCCCATGGGGCGGTGCTGGGCGCGGCGTTCGTGTGCATGGCGGTGCTGGGCCTGTGCACGGGGGCGTACGCGTACCTGATGGGCCCCGCGCTGCGCTTCCTGTTGTCGGGCGGCGAGCGGGGCTTTGGCGGCGAGCAGGCCGTGCCGTGGCTGGCGGACCTGCCGCGCGAGGCCGCGCTCTGGGGCTTCCCCGTGGTGGTGGTGACGGTGGGGATCGTCAAGGGCGTGGCGTACCTGGGCCAGTTCTACTTCATGGGCCTCTTCGCCCAGAAGACGGTGGCGGACCTGCGGCGCGAGCTGTTCGTGCGTCTCACCTCGCTGTCACCCGCGCAGCTCGCGCGCGAGCGGATGGGGGACCTGCTCAGCCGCTTCTCCGCGGACGTGCAGTCGGTGGAGGCGGCGGCCATGTACACCGTGGGCTCCTACCTGCGCGACTCGTTGCAGATCGTGGTGCTCGCCGGGGTGGCGCTGTCGCTCAGTCCGCTGCTGGGCGGGTTGATGCTGTGCGTGCTTCCCCTGGCGGCGCTGCCGGCCTCGCGGCTGACACGCAAGGCGCTGCGGGGCACGCGCGAGGGACAGCTGCAACTGGGGCACCTCGCGGGCCAGATCCAGGAGGGACTGGGGGGCATGCGCACCATCCAGGCCTTCAACGGGCAGGCAGCGGAGCTGGAGCGCTTCTCGTCGCACGCGCGCGCCCACGAGGAGGCCATGGTGCGGGCCGCGTGGGCGCGGGGTGGAGTGCCGGGGGTGATGGAGGTGCTGGCGGCGGCGGCGCTCGCGGGCGCCCTGGCCTACGTGGCGGCCACCCAGGCCATGGAGCCCGCGTCGCTCTTGTCGTTCCTCACCGCGGTGGTGCTCGTGTACCAGCCGGTGAAGGACCTGGGCCGGGTGACGCAGTTCGCGATGCAGGCGGGCGCGGCGGGCGAGCGGCTCTTCGCGCTGTTGGACCTTCGCCACCCGGTGGAGGACGCGCCCGGGGCCACCGAGGCGCCGGCCCTGGAGCACGGCCTGAGGTTGGAGGGCGTGGGCTTCTCCTATGGCGAGCGGCGGGCCCTGGAGGGGCTGACGGTGGAGCTGCCCGTGGGGCAGGTGGTGGCGCTGGTGGGGCCGAGCGGAGGCGGCAAGAGCACCATCACCCAGTTGCTGCTGCGCTTCGAGCGCCCGAGCGAGGGCCGGATGATGCTCGACGGGGTGGACGCGGACCGCTACACGGCGCAGAGCGTGCGGGCGAAGTTCGCGCTGGTGACGCAGGAGCCGCTGCTCTTCTCGGGCAGCGTGAGGGACAACCTGAGTCTGGCGCGGCCGGACGCGACGCGCGAGGAGCTGGAGGCGGCGGCCCGGGTGGCCAACGCGCATGAGTTCATCCAGGCGCTGCCCGAGGGCTATGACACGCTCGTGGGCGAGCGGGGCGCGAAGCTGAGCGGAGGGCAGCGGCAGAGGCTGTGCATCGCGCGGGCGGTGTTGTCGCGGGCGCCGGTGCTGGTGCTGGACGAGGCGACGAGCAGCCTGGATCCCGAGAGCGAGCGCGAGGTGCAGGCGGCGCTCGCGCGGGTGTTGCCGGGGCGCACGGCGCTGGTGATTGCCCACCGGCTGTCGACGGTGGTGTCCGCGGATCGCATTTGCGTGGTGGAGGCGGGGCGGGTGGTGGAGCAGGGACGCCACGAGGAGTTGCTGGCGCGGGGCGGCGCCTACGCGGCGCTGTGGGCGTTGCAGGCGGGGGCCGAGCGGGGCGCGGCGTGAAGCCCTCCAGTGCATGGGCTTGGGTGGGCAAGGGGCTGCGGGCCCTGATGGGGCTGGTGCTGCTCCTCCTGGGGTCGGCGGGTTTCTTCACGTTCGCGGCCTCGTATGCCGACTACCCGGTGGTGCCCCCGGCGCCCGAGGGCCCTCGGTGGCCGCGCGGCGCCTTCCATGTGCACACCACGCGCTCGGATGGGCGGGCGACGGAGGCGGAGGTGGCCGCGGCGGCGAAGGCGGCGGGCCTGCACTTCGTGGTGCTCACGGATCACAATGACTTCACCCCGCGCGAGCCCGTCTTCGTGGACGGGGTGTTGCTGATCCAGGGGGTGGAGATCTCCACGGCCGCGGGGCACCTCGTGGCGTTCGGCCTCGAGCACCCGCTGGGGGGAGAGCTCAAGGGGATGGACGGGGGCGAGGCCCAGGCGGCGGTGGAGCGGGCCGGGGGGGTGAGTGTGCTCGCCCATCCGGTGCAGGCGCGCAATCCGTGGCGCCACGAGGAGGCCGCGCGGCAGGCCGAGGGCTTCGAGCTCTATTCGGCGGACACGTTCTTCCGGAGCGCGGTGCGCCGCCCCTTCAGCCGGTTGCTGCCCGCGGTGGGCGCCTGGCTCGGCCAGCGCGTGCACGGGGTGATGCTGCTCGTCGAGCCGGACGAGGGACCCGTGACGAAGCTCCTGGAGCTGGCGCGGGAGAAGCCGCGTCTGGTGCTGTGCGCGCACGATGCGCATGGCTTGCCGGGCTACGAGGAGGTCTTCCAGTCGCTGGCGATGTACCTGCCGCCCGGGGAAGACGGGGCCGCGCCCGTGCTGCCCGGGGACGCGCGAGCCGCCGCCGAGGCGGTGGTGAAGGGGCTCGTGAGTGGGCGGGCCCTCTGTGCGTTCCGGGCGCTGGGTGAACCGGAGGGCTTCGTCCTGGAGGGAGTGGACGCCGAGCGCCGGGAGGCCCACGTGGGCGACGTGCTCACGGTGCGCCTGCCACCGGGTGCCCGGGAGCACGTCCGCGTGGAGGTGCGGGGAGCGGGGCGGCTGCGTCCGGATGGCGTGTCGGTGGAGCTGGTGGAGGAGGGGGCGGTCCAGGTGGAGGCGTGGGTGGAGGCGCCAGGGCGGTTCTTCGGGAGCCAGTGGCGGCCGTGGATCGTCCCGAGTCCAGTCCGGGTGTTGGCACGGAGCGTGGAACGCTGAGATCTGCTAGAGGGACGCGGCCCGGCTTCCCATGCGCTTGCTCTACGTCCTCGCCAGCTATCTGCTCTTCGCCGTGCTGTTCCCCGTGCTGTCGTTGCATCGCAAGACGCGCAACGGGTTGAGGCAGCGGCTCGGCTACTACGCGCCGGGGGATCTGCCCCCGCGTGGGGTGGGGCCCACGTTCTGGCTGCATGGGGCGAGCGCGGGAGATTTGCTGGCGCTCTCGCCGATGTTCGCGCCGCTGCGGGCGCGCTTTCCGGGGTGCCGCATCGTGCTCTCCACGATGACGGACTCGGGTTTCATGATGGGGCGGGGGCGGTTGGCGAAGGAGGTGGACGCGGTGGTGTATGCGCCGTACGACCTGTGGGGCGCCACGCGGCGGGCGGTGCGTGCCATCCAGCCGGACCTGCTGGTGCTCGAGTACACGGAGATCTGGCCCAACCTCATCCGCGCGGCGAAGCGGGCCGGGGTGAAGGTGACGCTGACGAACGGGCGCTTCTCCCCGGGGCAGCAGGGCAAGTATCGGCTGTTGTTCTCGCTGATTGGCAATCCGCTGCGGGACATGGCGCTGTTCCTGATGCGGGGCGAGGACGAGGCGGAGCGGGCGCTGGCGCTGGGGGCGCCGGGCGAGCGGGTCTTCGTGACGGGGAACACCAAGTTCGATGCCCTGGCGGCGGTGGGCCCGGGGCAGGAGGACGAGGCGCTGCGCGGGGCGCTGGGAATCAAGGCGGGGGAGCGGGTGTGGATCGCCGGCAGTACCCACGAGGGCGAGGAGGAGCACTTGTTGGGGGTCTACCGCCGGCTGCTGGACGTGCACCCGGATCTGCGGTTGGTGATCGCGCCGAGGTACATCGACCGGGCGGGACGGATCGCCGCGCTGGCGAGGGACGCGGGGTTGAGCGTGGGGCTGCGCTCGAAGGGGAACGAGGAGGGAGGGCGGGTGGTGGTGCTGGACACGATGGGCGAGCTGTCGCGGGCGTACCGGCTGGCGTCGTTGGTGTTCGTGGGTGGCTCGTTCACGACGCGCGGAGGGCAGAACATCCTGGAGCCGGCGGGACAGGGCAAGCCGGTGTTGTTCGGGCCGCACATGGAGAACTTCCAGGACAGCGTGCAGGTGCTGGTGGGGCGGGGAGGCATCCAGGTGAACGACGCGGAGCACCTGTACCGGGTGATGTCGGAGCTGCTGCAGAAGCCGGAGAACGTGACGTCGCTCGGGGTGCTGGCGAGGACGACGGTGCGGCAGGTGTCCGGCGCGAGCCAGCGCAACGTGGAGCACATGGCGCGGGTGCTGGCGCGATGAGGATTTTGCATCTGCTCGCGAGCCCCTCCTGGAGCGGCCCGGCGGAGAACGTGGCGTTGCTGGCGCTGGCGCAGCGCGAGGCGGGGCACGAGGTGCGGGTGGCGGTGGACCGGCGGCGCGCGAAGGCGTCGTCGGAGGAGCTGGCGGTGCCGCGCTTCGAGGCGTTGGGGCTCTTGGACGAGGGCGGGCTGGAGTTGTCGGTGAAGTCGCCGCCGTGGCGGATGGTGGGGGACGGGTGGCGGTTGAGGGGGCGGAGCGTGGAGGTGGTGCACGCGCACTTCACGCATGATCACCTGGTGGCGCGCTGGGGACGGCCACGGGGTGCGGTGTTGATCCGCTCGGTGCATGCGCCGAGATCGTTGCGCGCTTCGCTGCCGGAGGCGGACGCGTACACGGTGCCCGCGTCCTCGCTGATTACCCGGCTGGTGGGCAGGCGCGTGCAGGTGTTGCCACCGTTGGTGGACGGCATGTTCCGGCCCGAGGTGGACCGGGAGGCGCTCCGGCGGGAGCTGGGGCTCACGGGCTCGCCGCTCATCGGCATGGTGTCGACCTTCCAGGCGTCACGCCGGCACGCGCTCGGGGTGGAGGCGTTCGCGAGGTTGCGGCGGGCGCGCGCGGAGGCGCGGTTGGTGCTGGTGGGGGATGGGGGCCTGGTGGAGACGGTGCGCGAGCAGGTGCGGGCGCTGGGGTTGGAGGAGGGGGTGACGTTCGCGGGCTATCAGCAGGGGGAGGCGTTCGCGCGCTGGCTGAAGGCGCTGGACGAGGTGTGGATATTGGGGTTGGGGAACGACTGGAGCGCGAGGGCGGCGGCGCAGGCGCGGGCCTGTGGGGTGCGCGTGGTGGCGGTGGAGGAGGGCAACCTGCCGGCACTGGCGGACGCGCGGGTGGAGGAGCTGACGCCGGAGGCGGTGGTGGCGGCCTCGGTGTCGGGGGAGCGGTCGTTGGTGGAGCATCCGGGCAACGCGCGGATCGCCGCGGACGTGCTCGCGCTGTACGAGCGGGCGAGGGCGGGGCGGTGAGCGGCCCGACGGCAATCGAGCGGGTCTTCTATCCGGGGGCGCCGGAGCCGTGGAGGCGTCGGGCGATGCTCGCACCGTTGGAGCTGGTGTCGTGGGGCTATGGGGCGGGCGTCCGGCTGCGTGGCGCGCTCTACGACGCGGGGTGGTTGCGCGGAGAGCGGGTGGAGGGCCTGCGGGTCATCTCGGTGGGCAACCTGAACGTGGGAGGGACGGGGAAGACGCCCGCGGTGCTCTACCTGGCGGAGCTGCTGGTGCGGGAGGGCAAGCGCGTGGGCATTCTCACGCGCGGGTATGGGCGTGGCTCGAAGGAGCCGTTGAGCTTCACGGGGCGGGAGCGGCTGCCGTCGGTGGAGGAAGCGGGGGACGAGCCGTTGCTGTTGGCGCGCCGGTGTCCCGAGGCCCGGCTGTTGGTGGGAGCGGACCGGCGGGCGTTGGCGAGGAGGGCGCGGGACGAGTACGGGCTGGAGGTGGTGCTGTTGGACGATGGCTTCCAGCACCGGCGGTTGGCGAGGGACGAGGACGTGGTGGTGGTGGACGAGGCGGTGGGCTTCGGCAATGGACGGATGTTGCCGCGAGGGCCCTTGCGCGAGCCCCTGGCGTCCCTGAAGCGGGCCACGCTCGTGTGGGTGCGAGCGTCCTCGGTGCCGGTGGTGGACTGGCCGCCGTTCACTGCGCCCCGGGTGCGGACGCTCTACCGGCCCACGGGCTGGGTGGACCCCGAGGGAGCGCTGCATCCACCCGGAGTGATGGAGGGGAGGCCGGTCCTGGCGCTGGCGGGATTGGCGCGGCCTGGTGGCTTCGTGCGGACGCTGGAGGAACTGGGCGTGGAGGTGAAGGGGACGGCCTTCTTCGCGGACCATCATCCGTTCAGCGCGCGGGAACTCGAGGAAGTCCGGGCCCGGGCGGAGCGGCTGGGAGCGCGGGTGGTGACGACGGAGAAGGACCGGGTACGTCTTCCCGTGGATTTCGAGACCTGGACGGTGAGACTGGGGGTGGAGGTGCTGGAGGGTGAGGCGCACCTCCGCCGGGCCCTGGGGCTTGAGTAGGAGAAGGTCGGCTTGTGGGCGGGGAGCCGGTGTGGGACAACGCGCCGCCATGGCCGCCGTTCTACCCGCCCGAGCGATGTCCTCCCTGGCTCAGTTGCCGCTGGCGTTCTCGCGCCGGAGGGTGCTGATGGTGGGGGATCTCGTCGCGGACCATTACATCTACGGCCAGACGGACCGGGTGAGCCGGGAGGCGCCGGTGCTGATCGTCCGCCACGAGTCCTCGGAGGTGAAGCTGGGGGGAGGGGCGAACGTGGCGGCGAACGTGCGAGCGCTGTCGGGGAAGGTGACGGCGGTGGGGGTGCTGGGCACGGACGAGATGGGCCGGGCGTTGCGCGAGCTGTTCGCCGAGGCGGACATCCAGCTGAGCGCGGTGAGTGCGCGCGACGTGGAGACGGAGACGAAGACGCGCATCCTGGCGGGCGGGGTGAGCACGACCCGACAGCAGATGTTGAGGTTGGACCGGGGCCAGCGGGGGCCCTTGCCGCCGCGGTTGAGGCGGGCCCTGGTGAAGCGGGTGGAGGAAGCGGCGAAGGAAGCGGACGCGGTGGTGGTGTCGGATTACGGCGCGGGGGTGGTGGGGGAGGAGATGCGCGAGGCGCTGCGCGCGCTGGCGGCGGAGGGGATGCCGGTGTGCGTGGACAGCCGCTACAGCTTGTCGGCCTTTACCGGGGTGACGGTGTGCAAGCCGAACGAGCCGGAGTTGCAGTCCTTGGTGGGCCGTCCCTTGAGGACGGAGGCGGAGCTGCTGGAGGCGGGGCATGAGGTGGTGAAGCGGCTGCGCTGCCAGGCGTTGTTGGTGACGCGGGGCCGGCATGGCATGGCGCTCTTCGATGCGAAGGGGGGCGTGGACCTGGTGCCGGTGCACGGGGCGAAGGACGCGGTGGACGTGACGGGGGCGGGGGATACGGTGATCGCGGCGTTTTCGCTCGGGTTGGCGGCCGGTGGCGGCTTCGGGGAGGCGGCGCGGCTGGCGAACGTGGCGGGATCGCTGGCGGTGCAGAAGCTGGGCACGGCGACGGTGGCGCGCGACGAGTTGTTGGGAGAGCTGAGGGGTACGAGATGAGCACGCTGGAAAAGGTGCGGGGGCTCGCGGAGGTGGTGGAGCAGCGCGAGCGCTGGCGAGCAGAAGGCAAGACGGTGGCGTTGGCCAACGGCATTTTCGATCTGCTGCATGTGGGACATGTGCGCTATCTGGAGGGAGCCCGGGAGCTCGCGGACCATCTGGTGGTGGCGGTGAACTCGGACGCGTCGACGAGGGCGTACAAGGGGCCGGGCCGGCCACACATCCCGGAGACGGAGCGGGCGGAATTGGTGGCGGCGCTGGCGTGTACGGACCGGGTGCTGGTATTCGACGAGCCCAACGTGCGGTCCATCATCCGGGCGTTGAAGCCGGACGTGCACGTGAAGGGCACGGATTACACGCCAGACAGCATTCCCGAGGCGGATGAGGTCCGCGCCTATGGGGGCCGGGTGGCGGTGGCGGGGGATCCCAAGAATCACAGCACGACGGAGCTGGCCCGGCGTTTGCGAATGGACCGAGGACCCGGATAGGGGGCGCACATGATGATTTTCGAGGAGTTGTTGAGGGTGCTGGCGTGCCCTCGTTGCAAGGAACCGCTTTCGCTCGATGAGGCCGGGTTGGCCTCTGGCGAGGGGGGGGCGGAGACGTCTGGGTCGGGGACGCTGAGCTGTGCGGGCTGCGCGCTCGCCTATCCCATCCGGGACGGGGTTGCGGAGTTGCTCGCCGGCGAGGCGAGCCCGTGGGTGAAGTCAGGATACTGAACTGCGGACCTGGAGTTCTTCGGCGAAGGAGCGGACCTCCTCGAAGACGCGGGCCTCGAGGTCCCCGCCCGAGTCGGCGACGGGGGTGAGGTCCACCATGCGGTGGGGCGGGTAGGGGTGTCCCCAGCGCTCCATGTCCATGCGGAGGAAGAGTCCGAGGGTGGGGGCTCCGACGGCCACGGACAGGTGCATGGGTCCGGTGTTGTTGCAGAGGGTGAGCCCGGCGTCGCGCATGAGGGCGGCCAGCTCATCGATGTTGGTGGGAGGCGCGAGCTGGGCGCCCGGAGCGGCGGCGACCACGGAGCGCGCGAGCTCCTCCTCGCCCGGGCCCCAGGTGACGATGGGGGTGCGTCCGGAGGCGAGCAGGGCGCGAGCGCCGGCGGCGAAGGCCTCGGGAGGGATGCGGCGCCAGCCGAGTCGTCCACCGGGGTTGACCACGGCGCGGGGCGAGCCGGCTCCGGCCTCGAGCCAGAGATGGAACTTCTCGCTGATGAGGGGGCGGCGGAAGGACATGCGCGCGGGCTGCTCGTCCTCCCGGACGAAGGGAGAGAGCAGGTGCAGGCGCTGGAGCATCTCGCCGGAGGTATCGGAGCGGGCGGGGATGGACAGCGAGTGCAGCAGGTGGACGGGCCACTGCTTGGGGCCGATGACGAGGGCGTGGGGCCCGACGAGCCGGGAGATGAGGGCGGAGGTCACCGAGGGGCTGGACCAGTTGGAGCAGTCGACGACGACGTCATAGCGCTCGCGGCGCAGGGCGCGGATGCCGGGGGCGAGGGCGCCGAGCCACAGCAGGCGCCGGTTGAAGGCGATGACGCGGTCGGCCTCGGGGTGGCCGGCGAGGACGCGAGCGACCTTGGCGTGGGCGAGGACGTGGACCTCGGGGGGGCGCGGGGTGGCCTTGAGGGCGCGGATGAGGGGGGTGGTGAGGAGGGCCTCCCCGACGCGGTTGTCGATGCGGACCAGGAGGACGCGTCGGGGGGAGGGGAGGGACTGCCCTGCCTGCCGGCGTCGGCCGGGGCGCCACAGGAGGGCGGATGCCACGAGAGCGAGTGCCAGCTTCGCCCAGAACTCGAGCCGCTTGTGCCAGACCATCGGGGCGCGGACCATAGCAGAGCGGGCGCGCGCGGGTGGCTTGACCTGATGGCCGGAAGCGCCTAGCAAGCCGCCAATGTTGAAGAGCATGACCGGATTTGGAGCGGGGCGCGCACGCGTGGGCGACGAGGAGTTCTCCGTCGAGGTGCGTTCGCTCAACCACAAGTTCTGCGAGGTGAAGGCGCGGCTGCCGCGGGAGTTGTCGGCGCTGGAGCCGGCGCTGGTGAAGCAGGTGAAGGACCGTCTGGCGCGAGGCGCGGTGGACGTCTTCATCAAGCGGAACACGGCGACGGCGGCGGGCACGGTGCCCGTGGTGGATGTGGGGCTCGCCCGGGAGTGGGCCCGTGCCCTGCGTGAAGTCGGGGAGGCCCTGGGGGAGCTGGCGGAGGTCTCCTGGTCGGTGGTGGCGAGCCAACCCGGGGTGGTGCGGTTGGAAGAGCGCGGCATGGACGTGGAGTCGGCGACGCAGGCTGTCTCCGGGGCACTGGAGCAGGCGCTGACGGCCCTGGAGCAGATGCGCCAGGTCGAGGGCGAGGCCATCCGGGTGGACCTGGAGACGCGGCTGGGGCTCATCGAGCGCTGGAGCCGGGAGGTGGCCGGGCTGGCCCCGCGTTCCGTGGAGGAGTACCGGCAGCGGCTGACCGAGCGGGTGGCGGAACTGGCGCGGGGCATCTCGGTGGACGAGCAGCGGCTCGCCCAGGAGGTGGCCCTGTTCGCGGAACGCAGCGACATCGCCGAGGAGATGACGCGGCTGGCGAGTCACCTGGAGCAGTTCCGCCAGCTCATGGGGGCGGGAGAGCCGTCGGGCCGCCGGATGGACTTCCTCGTGCAGGAGATGCACCGCGAGGTAAACACCACGGGCTCCAAGAGCCAGCACGCGGAGATCTCCGCACGAGTGGTGTCGATGAAGGCAGAAGTCGAGCGCATCCGCGAACAGGTCCAGAACGTCGAATGAACGAGCCCACTGTTTTCCCACCCGGTCTTCTGCTTGTGCTCTCCGCCCCCTCGGGGACGGGGAAGACGACCTTGGCGCGCCGTCTGCTGAACGAGGTGCCAAACGCCCTCTTCTCCATCAGCGTCACCACCCGGCAGCCCCGAGGCCGGGAGCAGAACGGAGTGGACTACCACTTCGTGGACGTCTCCTCCTTTCAGGATCGGATCGAGCGGGGCGACTTCGTGGAATGGGCCGAGGTGTACGGCCACTTCTATGGCAGCCCGCAGTCGGTGGTGGATGAGGCCCGGGCCCAACGGGGCATGGCCATCTTCGACATCGACGTACAGGGCGGGCTTGCGATCAAGCGCAAGCACTCCGACACGGTCTGTGTCTTCGTGGTGCCGCCCTCCTTGGAAGAGCTGGAGCGGCGGCTGCGCGAGCGCGGGACCGACGCCGAGGACACCATTCGTCGTCGGCTGTTGGCGGCTCGCTCGGAGATCGAGCGGGGAATCGCCTCGTACGACTACATCATCGTGAACGACAACTTCGACCGGGCTTATGCGGATCTCCACTCGGTGGTGGTCGCCGAGCGCTGTCGGCAGGGCAGGGTGGATCTCTCCAGGCTCCGCTTGGATCGCTCCGTCCCCTGAGGTCCTCTCCTCGGACTGGTTGAACCAGCAAGTTCCTCGAGGAGGAGTCGTTTGGGAGAGCGCAAGCAACGGTTGGGGAAAAGAGCTTGCGTCGGCGGATCGCTTGGTGGATAAGGCCCCTCACCTCGCGGCCGGGTGTCAGGCAACTGACAGTTGGCGGGAGGGGACGTACTCGTTACTTGACTGGCAACAGCGGGTGACGGGCGGGAACGACGGCTCGGTTGAAAGAGCAGTTGACTCTCGGCAGGGCGGGGCGATAGAAGCCGCGCCCCCACGGACGGAAAGGCGAAGCCGCACTGGCGGTGGAGACCTCCGGCCGAAGCAGACAGAGCGAAATAAGAAGTCGACGAAGCAAGTTGACTCGAAACGCGGTGGTGATAGATGCCACCTCCCCCAAGCCGAAGAAGTCGCGCAGGCGACAAGAAGCGGCGGGCGGGAAAAAACGAGTCGACGAAGCGAGTTGACAAGAGGGGCAGGGAAGCAGTAAGTTCCGCCTCCCTTCGACAGAGAAGAAAAATTCTCTTCGCGGTGAACCGAAAAAGCGAAGCGGCAACGGCCGCTTGACAGCGAAAACGGTTCAGAATACAACAGCCGCCCCGCTGGTTGAAGGCGGTGGGGCCGCGAGGTCGAGTGGAACAGTAGCACAGCAGGACAGCCGGACACA
>NZ_ANAH02000033.1 GCF_000335475.2 Cystobacter fuscus DSM 2262
TGGGTGGTAGAAGCGCGCGATGCGCAAGACCCCCCTTCTTCTCTTGTCGTTGTCGCTCCTGTCGGCCTGTGCCGGCGAGCAGGAGCTCCGGGACGAAGCGACCCGCCGCGAGGCAACGCTCGCCACGCCCCTGCCCCGTCTCCGCGTGAGCGCCAATTCGCGCTACCTCGTCAAGGACGACGGCTCGCCGTTCTTCTACCTCGGAGATACGGCGTGGGAGCTCTTCCACCGGCTCAACCGCTCCGAGGCCGTGACGTATCTCCAGAAGCGCGCCGACCAGGGATTCACCGTGGTGCAGGCCGTGGCCGTGGCGGAGCTGGATGGGGTGAATACGCCCAACGCCCACGGGGACAAGCCGTTCACGAACAACAACCCCGCGACCCCCGCAACCACGCCGGGCGCCGACCCGGGCGACGCCACCCAGTATGACTACTGGGACCACGTCGACTTCATCGTCTCCGAGGCCGAGTCCCGGGGCATCTACACGGCGCTCTTGCCCACGTGGGGCAGCCACGTCCTGAACGGAACCCTCAACACCTCCAACGCCCAGGCCTACGGCCAGTTCCTCGGCAGCCGCTACGCCGGCAAGCCCATCATCTGGGTGCTCGGCGGAGACCGCTCCCCCGCGGGTTACGAGGCCGTGTGGCGCGCGCTCGCCAAGGGCATCGCCCTCGGCGTGTCCGGCACCGAGGACTACGCCCAGCTCCTCATGACGTACCACCCGCCGGGAGCCGCCACCTCCAGCACCTGGTTCCACAATGAGCCGTGGCTGGACTTCAACATGCGGCAGAACGGCCACTGCGCGAACACCGACGTCTGGAACCTCAACGCATCCGATCTGGCCCTCTCCCCCAGCAAGCCCGTCCTGGACGGCGAGCCGCTCTATGAGCAGCACCCCATCTGCTTCAACGCGCCCACCCATGGGTACTCGAACGACTACGAGATCCGGAAGTATGCGTACTGGGACGTGTTCGCGGGGGCGTTCGGCCACACCTATGGCCACCACTCGGTCTGGCAGATGTACGCGCCGGGCCGCTCCCCGGTGAATGGTCCCCAGAACTACTGGTCCGAGGCCCTCCTCCAACCGGGCGCCTCCCAGATGAAGTTCCTCCGCCGGCTCATCGAGTCCAGGCCGTTGCTCGTGCGCATCCCGGACCAGACCGTCCTCTCCACGAGCGCGGGCTCCGGCACGGCCCGGATCCAGGCCACCCGGGGCTCGGACGGCGGCTATGCCTTCGTCTACAGCGCCTCCGGGCAGTCCTTCGGCGTGAACATGAACAAGCTCTCCGGCGGCACGGTCCGGGCCTCCTGGTACGACCCGCGCAATGGGACCTCCACCCTGGTGGGCACGTTCCCCAACACGGGCACCCGGCAGTTCACTCCGCCGGGCAGCGGGGCCGGACAGGACTGGGTGCTGGTGCTGGATGACGCCTCACGCGGCTTCCCGCTCCCGGGCGAGGTCGTGACCCAGCCGCCCCCGAATGGCTCGTTCTACCGAGCCATCAACCTCAATGGCGCCGCCACCGTCATCGATGGCAGGAATTGGGAAGGCGGCGATGCTCCCAACTACACGTTCACGGGAACCGCTTTCGCCAACCCCGCCGTCACGCTCAACCCCGCCACCGACGCCAACCGCGCGGCGATGATCCGCTCCTCCATCTGGAGCACGTCGGCCGCGGTGCGGCTGCACGCGATGCCCAGCGGCTCCTACACGGTGTACCTCTACACCTGGGAAGACAATGATCCGGAGACGTTCAGCGTCTACCTCGAGGGCTCCCTGGTGAAGGCCAACCACGACAGCGGCCCGGCGGGGACGTGGGCCCGGCTCGGCCCGTGGACCGTCACGGTCACCGATGGCACCCTGGATCTGACCACCTCGGGCGGTGCGGCCAACCTCTCCGGCATCGAGGTTCTCGGCGCCGGGGGAGGCGGAAACACCTTCGTCCGCGGCGTCAACTTCAACGGGAGCGCGGTCACCATCGACGGCCAGGCGTGGCAGTCCTACTCCACCGCCCTGGCCAATGGCCTCGGGGTGAACGCCCCCAACCTGACGACCACCACGGTGACGCCAGTCCCGGCGACGGACAGCGGCACGAGCGCCATGCTCAACTCCGCCATCTGGAAGATGAACTCGGATCTCCTGGTGAGTCAGTCGATCGCCAACGGCGACTACTCCGTCTCGCTCTGGATCATGGAGAACTACCAGTCCAACTCCCGCTCCTTCCGGATCCGCCTGGAGGGCACCGAGGTCGAGAGCGCGGCGGGCAGCCTGCCGCTGGGAGGCTGGAAGAAGTACGGCCCCTATCCCGTGACGGTGGGTGATGGCGCGCTGAACGTGGACCTCGTCCGCGTGAGTGGAGACCCCCACCTCATGGGAATGGCCATCTTCAAGTAGCGCTGCCGCGCGAGAATCCGCGAGTCCATCCAGGGCCTGTTGCAGGCCCTCCTCAAGGAGCGCCGCGCCGTCTTCTCCGGGCAGGCACGCTGCCACGTCGCACCTTGGAACGTGGCACCCAATCAGGTGAATCAGGGCGGTGCCAGTCTTGTGCCCGCAGCCAGTCATCGTACCGAACGAAAATAGAGCGCATCCCGGTTGGTCGCTCGCGATCTGTGAGGAACTCGTCGAGAGTCGAGAACAGGAAGGCGACCCGCGCCTCCTCCGTTGCCGCGGAAGGGGCGCCAGCTCGCCCTGACGGGTCAAGACTCAAGAGGAGCTGGGACCACGCCAGGTTGTTCCCGCCGTTCAGCCTCACGATCAGCCACTCCCTGAATCCGGCGAGAAGGCCACCATTCGTTGCGATGTCGAAACCATCCACGAATGCAACGGCACCATCGAAGTCTATGCGCCGCAAATACATGCCGGGGCACCTTCTCACCATCTCCAACACGTGCGGCAAAGGCATGGTTATCACCTAAAACCGAAAATTGATGAAATCTGCATCATCTCCCCTCCCGACCAGCACAGCCGCTCCGAGGGAGCAGAGCCGCTGCTGGTGGGCAGCGTCGTCCGATGCGGGAACACGTTACGGACCACGACCCTGTGGGTATTCGCAGACGTCCTGCTCGTCGTTCCACCTGCCTCCCGCATCGAGGCACTGGTCGATTCGCCACCAGCGCCCGCAGGACGGGACAGCGAGCACGAGCACCAGGAGCAGGACCACGGCGAGTGCAATCGGGAGTCGGCGATTCATGAGTCTTTCGGTACATCCGTGCGCTAGGAGTCCAAGCGAGCGCTGGTGAAGGTGGGAGGAAATTCCGTCGCCACATCAATACAGTCATCGCCTGTGTAGATGGCGTAATGACGGAGGTTGACGCCATCCAGAACGCCTCCCGACTCCTCTCGAAGCCACGCCAGCCAACGAGAATGACCCACCAGGAAGACCCCCTCCGTGGAATAGGGCCTGCGCTCGTGCCAGGTTCGGAGGCGGTAGCTCTCGTTGATGTTCCGGTATCCCACGAACCCCTCGAATGTCAGCTCGACAGCGCGCTCGCTGGCGCCATCGGCGAGGACGATTTTCAAGCCCAGGCGCGTGTCGGTCAGGCTCATGCATTCAAGCGCCCTGAACCCCAAGGTGCCCACGTCGATGGGCGCGTACGTCTCCGTCATGATGTCATGGACCCTATCGAATTTTCATCCCCCCTTGTCACCGATCTTCTTGAGGGCCAGACTCGCCTCCGAGCGGACCTGTTCAATCTTGTCCTTCTCCAAGTGGCGAAGCACGAGGACGGCACGCTTCCGCAATTCGACGTTCGTCGTCTCCCTGGCGAGGACTTCGAGTCCATGCGGGACGAAAGCTCTCGCCGGCATGGACGCGACTCTCGCCAACCTCACGAGTGCGTCCAGCGCGGCCTGGTCGCCATAGCGGCCTCCAACTGGAATGATTGGCAGATGTTTGGTCGAGCCGAGCGCATTGGTAGCGCAGTATCGGACCTCGGGCGAATCGTCTTTCAAGGCCTCCTGAAGAGCATCGACGGCGGCTTTGAACTCCTTGGAATCGGTCTCGATCTTTTCGAACAAGTAGGAGATGCACTCCGCGGCCTGACCTCGAATCTTGGGGTGCTCCTTCTGGTCCGAGAGAATCCGGATCATGAGGTCCCACAAGCTGACGTCGCCATGCCAGGTCAGCGCATAGAGGATACCCTGTCGCACCTCGACACGCTCCTCGCTGGCGAGCAACTCGAGTAGCCTCGCCGTCGTCGAGCTATCCGCCGAAAGCAGCTTCGCCGCCTCGATGATGGCCTCGGGATCCGATCCTCGGATGTCCCTCAGCGCGGCTTCCCTCTGCTCTTCGGTCAAGGGCTCTCTCTGACTCATATGCGAATTCCGAATACACAGCAGCACCATGGCTCAGCGTGGCATCTCGGCGACGCCGAGTGAGCCATCCGCCCGGAGGAGCAAGACGCCCTGCCATCCGAATAGCGCATTACGAAACGAACACTCCAGGCCATTCAAGTTCACACTCAAGACATCAAGACCGCAGCCTGTTTCGTTGAGCACGACGATCGCCGTGCGCCCGCTCCAATAGAAGAATCCAACAAGAAGCAACACGAGAATGAAGAACACAGACAGCAGCATCTGGATGAAATCAGTTCGAGCGGTTGTCATGGATCCGAGCCCATACCCGGAAGCAGTTCAGGATGGCTCGAAGCTTCCGGGGATCTCCCGCTCCGATGAAGCGTCCCTCCTTGATGGAGCAGTCCATCCAATCGTCTCCTCCCTGATTCCCGTTGCTCTCCGAGGGGGGCTCCCCCGTGCGTTGAATCACGGCATCCGCCATGCGCCCCTCCAGGTTCGTTCCACGCAGATCGACCTCGAGCAACCATCCCGGGTTGTCCAGGGATTGGATGCTCACCCCCTGATGATGGGCCCACTCCTCACGGCACTGGGACTCATACCACTGCTCCAGCCATTCCAGGTCGGAGAGGGCGTCTTCCCGGGTCCATTGGCGCTTCTTGCCGGGTGGAGGGGTCCCACCGGCCGCTCTTATACGGGCATCCTGCTCCACTCCCCAGAGCTGAGAAAGCCTGAGCATCTCCCGTTCGATCAACTGCTCGAAGTGAGCTTCCAGCTCAGGCCCGAAGCCATTCGGCACATACTGGGCAAAGCCCAGTTCCGAGTCGCCGAGCCAGCGGAGCTGCGCACGATGCGGCTCCAACGCTACCCGCGCCCCTTGCATCGCCTGCTGGAGGGCCTGAACCGAATCGACCCCCCAGGCCTCCCGGCGGATCGGACCAATGCCCTCCAAGCCACTGATCTCAAAAGGGCAACGAAAATCCCCCGTCTCCCCGTCACGCTCGGGCTGAAAGAACGCGACCTCCACGTGTCCGCGACCGTCAGCCCTGTCGTAGCGCCTCCGTGCGATCACCCCTTGAATCATCGGCTCCTCACCGTTTGTCGGGCCACTGAATGCACTCCCCGTAACCAGAGCCATGATCAGTCCAGACAATACACTTCTCTCCGGCCCGGCAATCCGATTGCTTCTCGCAGACCACGAAACACGAAGTCTGGGCAAATGGTCCCCATCCAGAGTTCTTCCAGATCACGCACGTCTCACCAGCAACACAATCGGAGTTCGACTCACACCCCCTGCGCTCCTTCATCTCACTGCAAGAGCACAGAAAAAACGCAAGAACCCAGAGAGCCTTGAGCACTTCGACCTCCTCCCGAAAGAAACGGCCAAGACCTGATCCGGGCCGTCCGGAGATTGATCGTACCCGAGGACCTCTCGCCTCCCTCCAACTTGTTCGGACGCCGCGACTGCTGCTAACGCTGCGCCCCATGATGGCCTCGACGACCTCCACCCCCTCTGTCACCTGGCCCGGCCGCGTCCTCGAAGGACCCGCCGCGTGGCGCGGCGCGGACCTCGCCCGGAGCGAGACGTGGATCCACCGCTTCTCGTCCGGCGAACTCGCCGAGTTGGACCGGGCACTCGCCGGGGTGCGCGGGCTGCCCCGCCCGGTGCTCGACGTCACCCGGGACAACTTCGTCCTCCCCACGCTCGCGCCCACCCTGGCGCGCGTGAAACACGAGTTGCTGCATGGCCGCGGCTTCATCCTCTTCCGGGGCTTGCCCACCGAGCGCTACTCGCTCCCGGAGCTGGCCACGCTGTTCTGGGGGCTCGGCACGTACCTCGGCACGGCCGTGTCACAGAACGCCCAGGGGCACGTGCTCGGGCATGTGAAGGATCTGGGGTACGACGCCAACAACCCCAGCACGCGCCTCTACCAGACCAACCAGCGGCAGGGCTATCACACGGACTCCGCGGACATCGTGGGGCTGCTGTGCTTGCGCACCGCCAGGCACGGAGGGCTCAGCAGCCTCGCCAGCACGGTGTCCGTCTACAACGAGATGTACCGGCGCCGGCCGGACCTCGCCCGCGTCCTCTTCGAGCCCTTCCACACCGACCACCGCGGCGAGTACCGGCCCGGCCACAAGCCCTACTTCTCCATCCCCGTGCTCAACTTCCACGCGGGCGAGCTCACGGGCATCTACCAGCGCCGCTACATCGAGTCCGCCCAGCGCTTCGAGGAGGCCCCCCGGCTGACGCCCCAGCAGGTGGAGGCGCTCGATCTGTTCGACACCCTGCTCGATGACCCCGCGCTGCACCTGGAGATGCGACTCGAGCCCGGGGACATGCAGTTCATCCACAACCATCAGCTCCTCCACGACCGGACGGCCTTCGAGGACTGGCCGGAGCCCGAGCGCCGGCGGCACCTGCTGCGGCTGTGGTTGTGCCCACCGGATGGCCGCCCGCTGCCGCCTGTCTTCACCGAGCGCTACGGCAGCGTGGAGGTGGGACGGCGCGGCGGTGTCCAGGTGCCCGTCAGCGAGCTCAAGGCGCCCCTGGATGTCTGAGTGATAATGCCAACCCACGAGCGCATGGAGTGGAATGACAAATCAAATCACGAGCAGACGCGGTTGCGGCCCGCCGCCTTCGCCTCGTACAGCTTCGCGTCCGCCGCCCGCTTCAAGTCCACCAGGTCCCGGTGCCCCGACTCCAGCACCGCCACCCCCAGCGAGATGGAGATGGGAATCAGGGTGTTGTCGAACTCGAAGCGCTGTTTCTCCACCAGCCGGCGCGCCTTCTCCGCCAGCTTCACCGCGCCCACGAGGTCCACCTCGGGCAGCAGCACCCCGAACTCCTCCCCGCCATAGCGCGCGAACACGTCCTCGCGGCGGATGCGCGTGCGCAGCGTGGAGGCGAGCTGCTTGAGCACGTAGTCCCCCGCCAGGTGCCCGTGCTGATCATTCACCCGCTTGAAGTGATCCACGTCGAACATCACCAGCGCCAGGCTGCGCTCGTAGCGGCGCGAGCGTGACACCTCGCGCTCCAGCGCCTCCTCGAAGTAGCGCCGGTTGTAGATCTGCGTCAGCCCGTCCATCGTCGTCAGCCGGTAGATCTCATCGTGGTACGCCGTCTCGATGTTCCCCCCGGCGATGAACTTGAAGATCGTCCGGCCAATCTTCACCAGGTCCCCGTTGCACAGAGGCGTCTCCCCCCGCACCGGCTCGTCGTTCACGAACGTGCCGTTCGTCGACTCCAGGTCCTTGATGAACACCCCCCGCTTGCTCGTGGTGATGCACGCGTGGTTGCGGCTGATGGACTCCTGGTCCACCTGGATCTCCGCCTTGGCCGAGCGGCCAATGAGCGTCTCCGTCTTGCACAGGTCGTACTTGCGCCCCAGCTCCAGGCCGTAGATCACCACCAGGGCCGCGTCGAGATCGACCGGCCGCTCGGAAATCTTCGAGATGACCGTGACGACGGTCTCGTTCTGACCCATGACTGTCAGGACGGTAGCCCAGGGATACCCTGGAAGCCAACTTCAGGGGGTCACCGTCAGGGCCGACCAGGCGACCACCAGCTCACCCAGCCGCGACAGGTGCTCGTCCCGCGTCAGCGCCTCCAGCGGCAAGAGCTCGCCGTCCGGCAGCCCGCCCTCGCGCAGGCTCCACGCCTGCAACTCCAGCGACGCGAAGGAGCCCAGGTGGTTGCCCTGGAACGTGCGATCCTCGAGCGGCGCGGGAGGCATGGGCAGGCGCACGCCCTGGGAGTCTCGCGACGTGTCCAGCAACACCACCCACCGCCGCCCCGCCCCGTTGGAGAACACCGCGCGCAGCACCGTGCCCGGGGGAAGTCCCGGAGCCGTGGGGGGACGCAACCACCGGCCCCCCTCGTCGTCCACCGGGGAGTAGCGCGCGCCCTCGGGCACGGGGAGGAACGGACCCTGGATCTCCACCGGAGCGGCGCCCGTGGGATCGAAGGGCAGCGTCTTCAGCGTGCGCTGGATGAGCCCGCTCACCGCCCCCTCCGAGGAGGACGCCGTGAGGTGCAACACATAGGGACTGCCCTCGAGCCCATGGTGGGTGGGCGCCATCCGCACCCGCACGAGCCCCGACGCGAACGGGACGGGCTGGGTGTTCGGGTCCGCCAGCCCCGTGTTCATCCCCAGGCCGAGGCCCAGGGGGACACCGCCCCGCCCCGGCACCCGTGCCGAGCCCAGCACCCACACACTGTCCAAGTAGCGGCCCTGGTGGACAGGCAGCGCGGGCACGCGCAGGACGAAGGGAAAGCCCAGCGCCATGCTCCGCGCATCGGAGAAGTCGGGAGCGAGCCGCGTGAAGGCCCCCGGGCCCTCTTCCAACGTGAAGCGCGCGTCCCTCACCACCCAGGACTTGAAGGTGCGCAGCGACGGCATCGCCCGCGCGAGCAGGGAGCCCACGTCCACCCCACCGCCCAACTGCAGCGCGTTGACGGGAAGCTCGCCCCCGAGTCCCCACGCCGTCCGCACGCCACAGGTGCCATCCCGCGTGCGCGTCTCCTCGTCGCACACCCCCGCGCTCCCCCGCCCCTGGACGTCCAGTTCCCGCAGCGTGGAGCCCGCGAGCACCGCGAAGGCCCCCGCCGGCAACGTCGCCACCCGCCGCTGGCCAGCCGACAAGAAGTCCACCTGCCGCTCCGGCTCCAGCAGCGACGACGCCGCCGCGCCCGGCCCCTCGTCCGGCGAGGACAGCCCCGCCACCCCCATGTGCATCGTCAGGCGCTCCGACAGGCCCTGCACCGTGCCCTCGAAGCCTCCGGTCCGTCCGGTGGGATTGCGCCTCAAGGGCAGGGACAGCTCCCCGGGCCCCGTCTCCCCCGCGTGCGCCACCGTGAGGTAGTCGAAGTCCTCGTGGAAGACGGAGACGCTGCCCGCCTTCGCGCCCCCGGTGGGCAGCGCCACGCCGCCCTCGTCCGTGAGCGCCTCGCCCGTCACCGCCCCCGCCGCGTCCGCCACCACCACCCGCGCGCCGGAAATGGGACGGCCCGTCTGCTCGTCCGTCACCACCACGCGCATCCGCCCGGGCTCCAGCGCCTCCAACACCCGCACGCGCGCCGTGCACACCGCGCCCCCGATCTCCGCCCGCACCGTCTCCCGCGGCTCGGACGTGGGCGCCGACAACACGAAGGAGGAGCCCCCCGCGTCCACGCTCACGCTCGCCTCCAACGCCGTCCACCGCTGCTCGGCGGGCGACACCGCCACCGGCTCGCCCGTCTCGTCCCATGCCAGCAGCGAGAAGCGCACCCGCGACCCCACCCGCCCCACCACATGGTCCGGCGTCACCCGGCACGTCCGGGCCCGGGCCACCGGGGAGTTGGTGCACCGCCCATCGCGACACACCTGCCCCGACGCCGCGCACTCCTCGTCCGCCGAGCACATCGCCTCCACGCACTGCTGGTTGTCGTCGCACTGGCAGCCCAGCGGGTTGTCGTCGCAGGCGGAGAGCCGGTACGCCGGGCCTCGCCTCGCCGCCATGCAGTCCTCCCGCGTGCGGCACGCCGCCTGGCAGCTCGCGCTCGCCGTGTCACAGATGAAGAGCCGGGGATCCGGGCAGTCCTCATCCACCTGGCAGCGCCCCAGCATCGGCGGGGTGTCCTCGTCGGGATCCGGAAGCAACCAGGGGAATCCGTCGCCGGAGCAGGCGGCCATCCATACGGCACTCCACAGCAGCAGGGCGCATCGCACCAGAAGAGGGGCTGGATTCATCGGCGGCTCCGGTAGGGTATCCAGGCAAGCGGCGGCCCTCGGGGTTGTCAAGCCGGGCCCGCAGCGGAGCGCCTCGGGGAGGACGGACGTTGGCATTCCGCGCGCCCCGGTCGATGATGCGCCCCATGGCCCGGCGCGATCCGCAGACCCTCGACCAGCTCCTTCCCCGTGTCCTGGCCCGCCTGGCCGAGCAGTCCGGCAAGGGGCGCACCCTCGGTCCGGTGTGGCGCGCCACGGTGGGGGACGCCATCGCCCGGCACTCCCGGCCCGCCTCGCTCGAGGGCGGCACCCTGGTGGTGTCCGTGGCCAGCGCCGAGTGGGCACACACCCTGTCGCGCCAGGAGGACTCGCTGCGCGAGCAGCTCAACCACCGGCTGGGCCCCGGTGCGGTGTCCTCGCTCGTCTTCCAGTTGGAGTAGCCCCAACGGAGTAGCCCAACGATGCTCGCCCTCGTCCTCGGCGCCCTCGTGGCCGCCACCCCCCTGACGCCCACCGACATGGAAGAGCGCACGGCGCGCCACGTGCTCCAGGAGTTCGAGCGCGTGGGCCGGCGCTCCCCCCAGGTGGACCCGGCTCTCACCGAGGCGGCGCGCGTGCTGGCGCGACGGGCGCTCGACGACAGCCCCGCGGGCGCGGTGGAGGAGCCCGCCCTCACCGAGGCCGTCAGCGACGCGGGCGGCGCCGATCCCTCCCCCCGCTCCTATGTCGTCCGCGCCGGAGAGCGCGAGCACGCCCTGGAGACGATCCTCGAGCGCAAGGACTTGAGCCAGGAGCGCGCCACGCACCTGGGCGTGGGCGTGGCGGTGGAGGGCTCGCGCTCGGCCCTCGTGGTGTTGCTCGCCGAGCGCAAGGCCGTGCTCCAGCGCTTCCCCCGCGTCTTCGACACCCCCACCCCCCAGGGCCTGTGCGGCGAGTTCACCGCCCCCCTGCGCGGCGCCCAGGTGTTCGTCACCCTGCCGGAGGGCCGCGTGGAGCGCCCCGCCCTCACGCGCGAGGAGGAGGCCACCTTCTGCACCCGGCTGCTGCTCGCGCGGCCGGGCCGCTACACGGTGGAAGTCGTCGGCCGGGGGGAGCGGGGCCCGGAGGTGGCGGCGCTGTTCCTCGTGGACGTGGGCACGCCCCGGCGGCGCGGCGAGGGCACGCGCGTGGAGGAGCCCACCAGCGTGGAGGCCGCGCGCGAGGCGGTGCTCGAGCGCATCAACGCGCTGCGTCGCGCCCAGGCACTGCCGCCGCTGAGCACCGACCGCACCCTGGAGGAGGTGGCCCAGGCCTACAGCGAGCGCATGGCGCGCGAGGGCTTCTTCGCCCACGTGGCGCCGGATGGCTCGGACTTGAGCAGCCGCTTGCGCGCCGCGGGGGCCCAGGCGCGCGTGTCCGGGGAGAACCTGGGCATGGCCTCCGGAGCGCTCGCCGCCCACGCCGGCATCGAACACAGCCCCGGCCACCGCAACAACCTGCTCGGCGCGCAGTTTACCCACGTGGGCCTCGGCGTGAGCTTCCACTCGGTGGACGGGCGCCCCCAGGTGCTGCTCACCGAGGTGTTCGCCTCGAGCGGTGGCACCTCGCACCCGGCGGATCCCCGCGAGGACGTGTACCAGGCACTCGCCGCCCACCGCGCCTCGCATGGACTGGCGCCCCTGCGGCGTCTGCCCTCCCTGGAGCGCCTCGCCCTGGAGCAGGCCCGGCGCGCACTCGCCGCCAACCGGCCCCCTTCCCAACTGCCGGGAGAACCCGTGCACGAGCGCGTCTTCCGGGCCTTGAATGACAATGCCCGGAGCGCCTCGGTGGATTTCTATGTGACGGACAATCCCTCGCGTTTACCAGATTCCAAGAATCTGGCGGATCGCAAGACAACCGTGATGGGTGTGGGCACCGTGCGCGGCGACTCCCCCACCTACGGAGAAGGGCGATACTGGGTGGTGGTCATCTACGCCGCCACCCGTTGACGCGCAGGGGCACGCGCGTCAGATGGCGCGGCGCTGGGTGGCGTAGGCCTCGATTCCCATCTGGGGAGGCGCCACCTGTTGGTTGAGCTGGCACTTCACGCAGGTGAAGGATTGCCAGCCACGACGCACCGCCTCGTCGAGACAGTTGTCGTAGTAGTTGCAGTTGAGGTTGCGGTGGGTCTCGACACCGGCACGCTTCGGCCCGGCCTCGGGGTTGATGGTCTGCGGAAGATCAGTCGGACACGGCTTGAACATGGAACAGCGCCCTCCCTGTGAATCAGTCGTCCCCCCGTGACACGCTTCAGCCTTTGAGACAACCTCTCAGGTCATGCGATGCAACACGTCGCACACCCTAGAGAACAGCATTCACTTGTCGCAACCAACCCAGCTTCCCGATGGTGGGTAGTCACCATTTCCGACTGGCGGCCGATTGCCCGGCGTTCGGCCAACAGTCCGGGTTGCTGGCGTTGCGGGGGGGGATCTAGGGCTTGTCGGCCCGTCTGTCAAACCGACCCCGGAGCAGGGAGACAGACATCCACGAAACGGGACAGGTGGGAATGTGTGCTCCCAGGCCCGTGTTGTGGTTCCCTTGGCCCGCGCCAAAGCGGTGGCTGAAGCGGTGGCTGAAGAGTGGATGAAGCGGTGCACAAGGAGAAGCGCATGCGACGGTGGACGGGCAGTGGGCTGCTGACGGTGATGGTGGGCACGGGGGCGTGGGCCCAGTCCGCCTCGACGCTGGAAGCCGTCCGGCTGCACCGCGCCGAGGCCCGGACCCAGGCGCGCCAGGAGCTCGAGGCGTGCGTGGCCCGCAAGTGCCCGGAACAAGGCCGGCTCGCCCTGCTCACCGGCACCCTCGCCCTGGCGGAGGGGGATGTGGCAGAAGCACGTACCCTGCTGACGGGCGCGGAGGTGCCCGCGCTGTTGCGGCCCTACCTCGCCTACTACCAGGGACAAGCGCACTTCTACGCGGGGGACGCGGCGGCGGCGGCGGCGGCGTTCGCCCGGGCGTTGGAGAAGGCGCCCCCGGCGCTCGCCCCCGGGGCCCGGGCCCGGCTGGGTGAGTCGCTGCTGGCCGCGGGCAAGGCGAAGGAGGCCGCCCCCATGCTGGAGGCCGCGGCCACCCAGGAGCCCAGCGCGGAGCTGCTCTTCCAGCGGGCCCAGGCGCGCAAGGCCCTGGGCAACGCCGCCGGAGAGCAGGCGGACCTGCGCGCCGTGGCGCTGCGCTACCCCAAGCACCCCTACGCGGACGAGGCCCTGGGGCTGCTCGAGGCCCTCAAGCCCCCGCTCCGGCTGACGCTCGCCGAGCACCTGCAACGCGCCCAGGGACTGCTGGACGCCGGCGACGCCAAGCGCGCCCTGGAGGAGTTGGAGCGGGCCGAGGCCGCGAAGCTCGTGCGCACCCCACCGGACAAGGCGCGCGTGGCGCTGGTGCGCGCCCAGGCGCTGTTCGCCACCGGCCAGAAGCCCAAGGCCGAGGAGGCCCTGTCCGTGGCGCGCCGGGGGCCCCCGGCGGTGGCCGCCGAGGCCGCCTATGTCACCGCCCGCCGGGCCATGAAGACGGACGACAACGCCACCGCCCGCAAGCTCATGCAGGCCCTGGAGAAGGAGTTCTCCAAGGAGGCCCCGGCCGACGAGGCGGGCTTCTTCGTGGGGTGGTTGGACTTGCAGGCGGGGCACTTCGCGGAGGCGGTGAAGGCCTTCAGCGACTTCGAGCAACGGCACGCGCGCTCGCGGCGCCGGGACGAGGCGATGTGGTACCGGGCGCTGGCGCACCTGAGGCTCGAGCAGTACCCCCAGGCGCGCGCGGTGCTGGACACGCTGGTGAGCACCTTTCCCCAGAGCAGCCTGGTGCCCCAGGCGCGCTACTGGGCGGCGCGCGGCCAGGCGCTCGAGGGCGCCTCGGCGGACGTCATCGGGCCCGCGTACGAGACCGTCATCACCAGCGCGCCCAACTCGTACTACGCCCTGCTCGCCGCCGAGCGGCTGCGCGAGCTGGGCAAGCAGCCGCCCCCGCCCTTTCCCGAGGCGCCCCGGCCCCCCAAGGGCAATGAGGTGCCCGCGGAGCTGAAGCTGGCGGTGGCGCTCACCGAGGCGGGGCTGTTCCGCGACGCGGCCGAGGACGTGCGGGCCCGCGCCGCGCGCATCCGGGATCCGGAGCAGGCGCTGGCGTTCGCGGGGGCGCTCTTGCGGCTGGGCGAGTACGGCAACGCGCACATGGTGGCGGCGCGGCACCTGTGGGGCCGGGCGTTCGGCGCGCGCATGCCCGAGGCGCTCGCCGCCTTCTATCCCCGCGCCTTCGAGAACGCGGTGCAGAGCGAGGCGTCACGCTACGAGGTGAGCCCCTACCTCGTCTGGGCCATCATGCGCCGCGAGAGCGCCTTCCGGCCCGAGGTGGCCAGTGCCGCGGACGCCCGGGGGCTGATGCAGGTGATTCCGCCCACCGCGCGCGCCATCGCCCGCAAGCTCGCCGAGCCGGAGCCCGCGCCCGCGGAGCTGTTCTCGCCCTCGCTGAGCATCCGGTATGGGGCGTGGTACCTGTCGCAGTTGATGAAGCGCTTCGCCCACCCGGCGCTCGCGGCGGCCGCGTACAACGCGGGGCCCGAGGCGGCCGTCAAATGGGTGAAGGACAAGGGCGTGCTCCCGCTCGACCTGTTCGTCGAGGAGATTCCCTTCCGCGAGACGCGTGGCTACGTGAAGCAGGTGCTCGCGGACCTGTATCTCTATCAATCCTTCTACGGCAAGGACACCTCGCCGCAACGTCTGTCATTGACGGTGCCCGTGCCCAACACCGAGGGCGTGGGGTTCTGACACGCCAGGTCAACCCCAGACACCACGCCCTGCTCCAAACCAGACACGCCCGCCGGGACCCCCCTCCCGGCGGGTTCACCTCGGCCGGGCCTCTCCGCGATAGGTGAAGGTCATGGGCCGGGGACCGCGCAGGTAGAAGCACTCCAGGTACTCGAGCCGGAAGCCCGCCTCCTCCAGGAGCGTGTCGACCTTCCGGTCGAGCCGGCAGCCCCCGGCGAGCCGACTCCACCCCGGCGTCAGCCAGCGCTGGAGCTGCTCGACGCGCGCTCGCGGCGACCGGCCATGCTCCACGAAGAGCAGCCGCCCCCCGGGCACGAGCACCCGGCGGATCTCCCCCAGCGCCCGGGGCGCATCGGGAATCGAGCACAGCGTCCACGTCATCACCACCGTGTCCACGCCGTGCGTCTCCAGGGGAAGGGCCTCCGCCGGATGGGCGAGCAGCTCCACGGGAAAGGGCCGCCCCTCGGCCCGGGCACGCGCCTGACGTTGCAGCTCCAGGCTCGGGTCCACCCCCCACAGCCGCTCCACCCCGGGTCCGTAGAAGGGCAGGTTCAACCCGGAGCCGATGCCCACCTCCAGCACCCGCCCCCGCGCCTGGGGCACGAGGAGCTGGCGCTGGCGCGTCATCTCCGGGTTGCGCATCACCCAGTCCAACAGCGGCGGGAGGACGTGGCGCTCGTAGAGGCCCATGGGCGTCAGCGCCCCGCCGCGCCCTGGGCGTACGCCACCGCGAGCTGTCCGGCGAAGCGGGCGTTGTTGGTGAGCAGGGCGAGGTTGGCGCGCAGCGTCTTGCCGCTCGTGCGCCGGGCCATCTCCGAGAGCAGGAAGGGCGTCACCGCCTTGCCGCGGATGCCCTGCCGATCGGCCTCCGCCAGCGCCGAGGCGATGTGCAGCTCCACCTCCGCGCGCGGCAGCGCCGTCTCCTCGGGCGGAGGCACGGTGAAGAGCAGGCCCCCCTGCCCCAGCGTCTCGAAGCGGGCGCGGCAGATCGCCGCCGCGCCGACGGCATCCTCCACGCGGTGCTCCAGGGGCAGCCCGGACGAGCGGCTGTAGAAGGACGGCAGCTCATCGGTGCCCACCCCGAGCACGGGCACGGCGACGGTCTCCAGCGCCTCGAGCGTCTTGGGCAGATCCAGCACGGACTTGGCCCCGGCGCACACCACCGCCACGGGGAAGCGCGCCAGCGCCCAGAGATCCTGGGAGATGTCCATCTGCTCGGCGACGCCGCGGTGCACGCCGCCAATGCCTCCGGTGGCGAAGACGCGGATGCCCGCGGCGGCGGCCACCTCGCACGTGGCGCTCACGGTGGTGCCTCCCGTGGCCTTCTGGGCGATGGCCACCGCCAGGTCCCGCGAGGCGAGCTTGAGCAGGCGCTCCTTGCCCTCGGCGAGCCGGCGCATGTGCGACTCCTCCAGCCCCACCCACACCTCCCCGTCCACCACGGCGATGGGAGCGGGCACGGCACCCGCGCGGCGCACGGCTTCCTCGCACGCCCGGGCCGCCCCGAGGTTGTCCGGATAGGGCAGCCCCTGGGCCACCACGCTCGTCTCCTGTGCCACCAACGGCACGCCCTGCTCCCGGGCGCGCCGGACCTCTTCGGAGTAACGCAAGTGCATGGGCCCAATACGCCATGGCCTTACCGGCGGGACAAGTGCGGAAGAGGGCCCCCCGGTTGCCAGCGTCGTCCACCAGCGCTATGCCGCCCCCGCCTTGAACGCCTCCAGCACCTCCGCCTTCGCCCCCGCGCCCCGCGCGGTCTCCTGGTCCGACCTCGCCCTCATCTCCGTCATCATCATCTGGGGGACGAACTACACGGTGGTGAAGGGGGCCCTGGAGAGCATTCCCCCCCTGGCCTTCATGTCGCTGCGCTTCGCGATCGCGTCCATCGCCATGGCGCTCGTGCTCCATGTGCGCGAGGGCTTCATCCCCCTGCCCCGCGCCACCGTGCTCAAGCTCGTGGGGCTCGGACTGGTGGGCCACACGCTCTACCAGTTCTGCTTCGTCATGGGCGTGGCCCACACCACCGCCGCCAACAGCGGCCTGCTCTCCTCGGGCACGCCCGTGGTCACCGCCCTGCTCGGCGCCCTGTTCGGCGTGGATCGGCTGCGCCGGCCGCTGGTGATGGGGCTCGTGCTCGCCATCCCCGGCGTGGTGCTCATCGTCCTGGCCCGGGGCCCGGGACTGGATGCGTCCACGCGCGTGGGAGATCTCTTCATCCTCGGCGCCTCGCTGTGCTGGGCGCTGTACACCGTGGGGCTGCGCTGGCTCGGGCCGGGGCTGTCCGCGCTGCGCATCACCGCGCTCTCCATGCTCACCGGCGCCCCGGGCGTCATCCTCCTGGGCGTGCCCGAGGTGCTGTCCCTCGAGGGCGCCACCCTCGGCCCGGGCGCCTGGGCGGGCGTGGTGTACTCGGCGCTCGTCCCCCTGGTGCTGGCCTATGTCGTCTGGAGCCGCAGCGTGCAGTCGGTGGGCAGCAGCCGCACGGCGCTCTACAGCAGTGGAACGCCCGTGGTGGCCGCGCTCACCGCCTGGGCCGTGCGCGGCGAGCGCCCCACCTGGGTCCAGGCCATGGGCGCGGTGCTCGTCATCTCCGGGGTGCTCGTCAGCCGCAGGCGGTGAGCGGCGCCCGGGGCACTCCCGTCAGGCGGGACGCGAGGCCCGGTACGCCTCGAAGTGCTGCCGCGCGAACTCGTACATGCCCAGCGCGGGCGCGTACCCGGGATAGAGGACGCGGAACTCCAGCGCCGCCTCCTCGAACGTCTGGGTCGCGAAGCGCCGGGTGTGCGCCACCAGATAGAGAAACGCGATGGTGGGCGAGCGCGAGGAGCCCTGGTTGCAGTGCAGCAACACCCGCTGTCCCGCGCCCAGCGCCTCGTGGATGAAGGCGAGCGCCGCGTCGATGGCGTCCTTGGGGATGTACGCGGGATCCGTCATGTCGACGAGGTTGAGCATGAGCCGCGCGCCCCGCCGCGCCACCAGGGCCTCGGGATGGGCCTCGGACACCAGGGGCGTGCGGTAGCCCAGGGCCCCGCGGTGATAGGGCTCCTTGCAGGCGTGGACGACGCTCCACCCCGTCTGGTGCCGCACGGTGTTCTCGTAGTCGAGTTCGTTGCCGACATGCAGTCCTGGCCAGATCTCCACCATCTTCCTCACCCCCCGCCGTCTCGGCAGAAGCCCTTCACACCCTTCTGCGTTCAACGGTGAGCCCATAATCCTCGATCTTCTTGTCCAGGGTTGGACGGCTGATGCCCAACAGCCGCGCGGCGACGATCTTTCGTCCCCCCGCCGAGCGCAAGGCCTCGGCGATGGTCTCCCGTTCCAAACGAGACACGCGCTCCTGCAGCGAGAGCGACGGGGGAGCGGCGTCCTGGTGGAACTCGGGAGGAAGGGCCGAGGCGGGGATGCTCGCGCCGGCATGCAGCAGGGCGAGCCGCTCGCTGAGCAGTTCCAGTTCCCGCACGTTGTGGGGCCACGTGTACTCCATGAGCAGGCGCCGCGCCTCGGGGGTGAGCACGGGGGGCAGCTCCCGGCCCGAGCGCGTGCCCCGAGCGGCGAAGCGCTCGAAGAGCGAGGGGATGTCGGCGCGACGCTCGCGCAGCGCGGGCAGTGCCAGCTCCAGTCCCGACAACTGCAGGGCGAGCGACTCGTCGAGTTCTCCCTGGAGGGCGAGCATGCGCGGCGGGGTGTGCGTGGTGACCAGGAGCCGGACATCCACCGCCTCCTCGCCTCCCTCGCGCGCGGGAGCGCTCTTGCGGGCGAGGAACCGGGCGAGCCGCTCGGCCATGAAGCGCGGCAGGCGATCCACGTGCTGGAGCAGCAGCGAGCCCCCATCGGCGCGCAGGAGCGCGGAGGGCATGGGCGGCGCGCCGGGCGTGCTGGCGCGGCCAAAGAGCGCTTCCTCCAACGAGGAGGCCTCGCGGCAATCCACCTGCACGAGCGGCCCGAGCGCCCGGGGAGAGCGCGCGTGGATGTAGCGGGCGGCCAGGGACTTGCCGGTGCCCGGCTCGCCGAAGAGCACCACGGGGGCGTCGCTCACGGAGGCGCGGCGGGCCTGCTCCACCACCTTGCGAAAGGAGCGCGAGCCGCCCACCATGTCCACGCGTCCGGACGGCGTGCTCGCGCGCGAGCGCACCGCGGCATAGGCCTCGCCGCCGAGCCGGCCGAGCATGGCGGCCAGCCGCGCTTCCGCATCGGTGAAGGGCGGCTCGGAGCGCTCCAGGTAGAGCAGGCCGAAGGGAAGACCGCCCGAGGCCACCAGGGGCGAGCACACCACGCCCTCCGCGCGGCTCTGCTCGGCGTGCTCCATCGCGGCGCGGGCCATGTCCCGAGGCACCTCCACGGAGGAGGCGCCCACCACGGCCGCGGTGAGCATGCCCTTGATGCTGCCCAGCAGCGCCGCGGACGTCTCCGCGCGCAGCGCGTGCAGCGCGTGCTCGGCGAGGTGCCGCAGCACCATGGCCTCGCTGGTGGCCCCCAGCAGCGCCACCCCCGCCGAGTACAGCGCCGCCTCGGTGCCCACGTGGGGCAGCACCTCCACGACGGGCTCCTGGCGCGTGGCCCCCCGCGCTTCGCCCACGCCTATCGACGGCCCGGAGGGCGAGACGAGCACCAGCGTCTTGCCCACCTGCACGCGGTCTCCGGGGTGCAGCGCCACCTCGCCGGTGATGCGCTCGCCGTTGACCGAGGTGCCATTGCGCGACCCCAGGTCCTCCACGTGCACCTGGTCCCCGCGCACGAAGAAGCGCGCGTGGCGGCGCGACATCCGATCGTCCTCGGGCAGGGGCAGTTCACACGAGGGGCTGCGGCCCATCGTCGCCTCTCCGAGGAGTTCATGTCGAAGGCCCGCGCTGGGACCGGAGAGAAGCAGCAGGGAGGGCATGAGCGGCGACGGGGCTATATCACCGAAGCTTCACAGGGGGTGCGTGGCCCGGGGAGGACGGCGTGGGGACGTTCGGCGCCCGCCGCGCCGGGTGGTAAGGTTGGACCCCGCGAGGTCCTCGCGTTCGCGGAGGATGCAACGTGTCACGACAATTCATCGATACCCGGCGGGCCTGGCGTCTGCGCGGCCGCGTGCAGAACTACCAGATCGTGAGGAACCTCGGCCTGGCCGAGCAGCCCGAGGAGCTCGTGTCGGCCAGCCTCCTGGTGGCCGAGCTGGACCGGTGGCTGTCCTCCACGTTCACCCAGCGCACGCTTCACGAATTGTACGAGGCCGTCACGGGCACCCCCCCGGTGAGGGAGCCGACGCTGAAGGATCCGCGGGCGGCCGGACGCATCAAGAGCCGCCTGGCCGAGGCCTTCCTCCGGGGAGAGCTGCTCGCGCTGCCCGCGGGGCCGGCGCGCCTCAAGCAATGGCCCATTCCCGTGGCGCCGACGGGCTCGGGTCCCCCGCTCGCCGTTCCCCTGCTCGAGCAGGTGCCACCGGGCCCCGCTCCGCGCGAGAAGCAAAAGGAAGAGGAGAAGAAGCCCACGGCGTGGGTGGAGTTCGAGCTGATGGACTCGGAGGGCGAGCCGCTCGCGGGCGTGGGCTACAAACTCACCCTGCCGGATGGTTCGACGCGCGAGGGCAAGGTGGACGCCCAGGGACGGGTCCGCGTGGAGGGCATCGAGCCGGGAGAGTGCGTGGTCACCTTCCCGGAGCTGGACGCGTGAGTCTCAGCTGGAGAAGAGGTACGGCCGCTTCTTCTTGACGATGATCTTCGTGGGGGTGCCCGTCTGCAGCTTCACGCCCTGGGTGGCCAGGCGCCTGCGGGTCTCCTTCACGGTCTTCTTCTCGGGGGACTTGGCGTCGGAGGAGGACATGGCGCGGGAGTCTACCCTAGCTGGGGCGCTCGGCCTGGAGCAGGGCGCGCACCTCTTCGTCCTCCAGGGTGCGGCTCTCGCGGCTGAGGGCGAGCGCGTTCACGTCGGCCTCGGGCACTTCCACGTGGGCGCCCTTGCGCCACTCGGTGGTGTGCACGGCGCCATCCACCAGGCGGCCGACGATGGTGGCGTCGTCCCAGGAGAGCACCTCCAGCCAGAGCTGCTCCGTCGCATCGCCGGCCTCCGGGTGCGTCTCGAAGGGGGCGCGCACCAGGAAGGTGAGCGGCTCCATGAGACCGCGGCGCAGGAAGCGCGCCTTGAAGGCGGGCAGGAGCGACTGGGACTCCTCGTGCATGGACTCGGTGCGCTCGGTGGGCTCCTGGAGGAAGCGCTCGCGGAAGGGGCGCAACAGCTCCGCCGTGTTGTGCCGGCCCTGGGGTGACACCACGGTGAGGTAGAGGCCCTCGTGGCCCTCGAAGGCGTCCAGCGGCACGCCGAGCAGGTTGGTGCGCGCCTCGTCCGAGGGCACCAGCATGAAGGGCTGGCCCTCGCTCGTGCCCATCTGAGTGCGCAGCGGCGGCCCCTGCCCGAAGGCCAGATCCGTGCACAGCTCGTGGAGGAAGGCCTCGGCGGGCAAGAGGTCCTGCTCGCCCAGGTGGAAGATCTCCAGATCCCTCGCGCCGAACTTCGCCATGCCGTGCGAGTGCACCCACAGGGGCGTCTCCCCCTCGATGACCTCCACGGCGTGGAGGTTGACGTGGTCGCGGATGTCGAAGTCCAGCTCGGTGATCTCCGCCACGTCATCGGCCTCGTGGACCTTGGACGAGGTGATGTCCACCAGCACACCGGTGGTGTGGGTGAGCAGGACGCGGGCGCACATGAGGGCCACGAAGACGGGCACGGTGGGCTGGGCGGAGCCCGTCTCGAAGGCCAGACGGTAGAAGGCCCGGGCCCGGCCGAGTGCCTCCAGGGCGGGCTCGCTGCCGGAAAACAAATCGTTCGTCCACTCCCGGGGGGTGGGCCGCGACTCGAAGACGACCTCCACCCGGGTCTCCTCGGCCTCGAGCGTGAAGCCCTGCCCGTCGGCAGCGAGCACGAACGCCATCTCCTCGGACTCGAAGGAGGTGAGTAGGAGCTCGGGAGTCACCGGTACGGCGCTCTCGATGGCGACGAGGTAGACCTCCTTCACAAGTACTTCTCGATCTGTCGCAAGAGGTCCACGCGGTCCACCAAGTCCGTCACATAGTCCAGCTTGTCCGTGGGGAGAACCAGGACGGGGGACAACTTGTAGCCACTGAACCATTCCTCGTACAGGCCGTTCAGCCGCTTGAGGTACGAGGGGGGGATGTCCTGTTCCATCTCCCGTCCACGCAGACGGATGCGCTGGCGCAGGGTGCGCACGGGGCAGCGCAGGTAGATCATCAGGTCCGGCGGGGCGAGCGTCTGGGAGAACGTCTCGTAGAGGTCCGAGTACAGGGCCCAGTCGCGCTTGTCGATGAAGCGCTGGCGGTGGAGGTTCTTGGCGAAGATTTCCGCGTCCTCGTAGAGCGTCCGGTCCTGCAGGACGGTGCCGGGCGAGCGCTCGAGCTGGCGCTGGAGGCGGAACTTGGTGGTGAGGAAGAAGAGCTGGGAGCGGAAGGCCCAGGTCCTCATGTCCGCGTAGAAGTCGGCCAGGTAGGGGTTCTGCTCGTTGGGTTCGAAGAAGGGAGTGAGGTCGTACTTCCGGCAGAGGAAGGACGTGAGCTCCGTCTTCCCCGCGCCGATGTTTCCCGCGATCGCGATGAACTTCTTTCGAGCCAAGGCGTTCCGCTTCTATCCCCACCCGCGAGCACACACCAGCGGCAAGGTGATGGTAGATACCCTCCCGTCATGCCCTCCCCCGCCCCCACCCTCGTCGAGACCGCCCTCCCAGCGGTGTGGAAGAGACGTGGGGGCCCCGGGTGTTCCGCCTCGCCGGGTGGGAGACCGGGTGATGGACTCTCCCCTTGGACGAAGCCGAGGTCGCCAGGATGCTCCGCAACCTGTTGTGCATAGTGGTCACGGTGGTGGCCACCGCCCTGTTCTTTCCCCTGACGGTGGTGGTGGCCCTGGTCACCCTCAATCCTGGCGCCACGGTGTGGGTGGCGCGCCGGCTGTGGTCGCCGGTGCTCATCGCGACGGGCGGGGCCCGGGTGGTGGTGACCGGCCAGGAGAACGTGGACCCCAAGCGCCCCACCATCTACGTCTCCAACCACCAGTCCACCCTGGACATCCCCATCCACTTCGTGGCGGTGCCGGTGAACTTCCGCTTCGTGGCCAAGCACCAGCTCAAGTACGTGCCGCTCATCGGCTGGTACCTGTGGCTGGCAGGCCATGTCTTCATCAACCGGGGCCGGCGCGACAAGGCCATCGCCTCGCTGGATGAGGCGGCGCGGAAGATCCGCGCGGGCACGAGCGTGTTCCTCTACCCGGAGGGCACGCGCTCGGATGATGGCCGCGTGCTGCCCTTCAAGAAGGGACCGTTCGCCCTGGCGCTCCGGGCCCGGGTGCCCGTGGTGCCCATCACCATCGAGGGCTCGGGCACGGTGATGCCGAAGAACTCCTGGAACATCCAGCCGGGCCCCGTGTACGTGAAGATTGGCAAGCCCATCGACACCACGCGCTTCGCCGACCACGACCGCGAGGGACTGGCCCGGGCCGTGCGCGACGTCATCATCGCGCAGAGCCTCGAGCTGGGTGGCAAGGGGGGCGACACCAAGGCCGCCGTGGCCGACGCGGGTGTCGAGGGCGAGCCCCTGTCGCGTCGCAGTGCCTCCTAGTCCGCAGCGCCACCCCGAGGAGCCCGTGTTGCCCGTCCCCCCTTGTTTCCCCTCCTGGCGCACGGGCGTGCGCCACCGGCTGAGTGCCTGGATCTGCCTGCTCGGCCTGGGGCTGACCACGGGCTGCCAGCATGGCGCCGCCAGGCGGCCACTCGACGCGCGTGCCCAGGCCCGCGAGTACCTCACGAAGAACCAGCCCGAGCGCGCCCTCCCCTTGCTGGAGGCCGAGGCGGCCCGGGCGCCGGAGGATCTGGAGCTGGCGCGCACGCTCACCGAGGCCCACGTGAAGGCGGGCCAGGCGGAGGCGTGGATCGCCGAGTTGCTCCGCCGCAACGGCCAGGCGGAGCGGGCGGTGAACCACTACATGCTGGGGCTCGCGTATTTCTCGCGGGTGTCGGACGCGGGCTCGCCCGCGGTGGCCGCCTTCCAGCGGGCCCTGGAGCTGAAGCCGGACGAGCCCGAGTTCCATTACCGCCTGGGGCTCGCGCTGCTGGAGTCCGAGCAGTACGCGGCGGCGGTGGGCCCGTTGCGCCGGGCGGCCGAGCTGGCTCCGGAGCGCGCGGGCATCCGCCTGCCACTGGCCAAGGCGCTGCATCGCACCGGGGACGAGCCGGGGGCGGTGGCGGCCCTGTCCGTGCTGGTGAGGAAGGAGCCGAGCCCCGCCGAGGTGGCGACGGCGCGAGCGCTGATGAACCAGCTGGCGGACCCGTTCACGCGCTTTCCCAAGGCGGCCGAGTCCAAGCTGGAGGAAGGCATGCGCTACCTCCAGGAGTTGGACGCGCCCCACCCGGCCATCATCGCCTTCGAGGAGATCCTCCGGGACTACCCGGACCTGGCGGTGGTGCACGCGCTGATGGGGCTGGCGTGGCAGCGCCTGGATGACGCGGGCCGGGCGGTCGAGGAGTTCAAGCGGGCCATCGAGCTGGCGCCGGCGGACGGCAAGAACCACTTCTACCTGGGGGAGCTGTACCTGGCGAGGCAGCGGCCGGAAGCGGCGCTGCCGCATCTGGAGAAGGCGGTGGAGCTCAACCCGCTGTTGGACATGGCGTGGTTCCGGCTCGGCGACATCCGGCTGGAGCGCAAGGACCTGAAGGCCGCGGGCGAGGCCTTCCGGGTGCTGACGCACCTGGAGCCGGACGAGGCGCCGCCGCGGGGCAAGTTGGCGCTGGTGCTCCAGCTCGAGGGCGACTGGGCGGGGGCGGAGCGCGAGCTGAAGCACGTGGTGGACAAGGATCCGGAGAACCTCGAGTTCACCCTGCGCCTGGGCATCCTGTTCACCGAGCAGGCACGCCAGTCCACGCGTCTGGAAGAGCGCCGGGAAGCGGCGGCGAAGGCGGAGCAGTGGCTCGGCAAGGTGCTCGAGGCCCAGCCGGAGAACGCGGTCGCCTCGCGGGCCTTGCAGCAACTCAAGCGGCCGTGAGGGGCCAGTAGCCAGCGGCGGCCCGGGCCCTCTACACTGAGGGAACCGATGAGTGATGGTGCCGATCAATCGCAGCCGCCCCGACGGGGGACGTCGTCGACGACGACGCCTCGCGTGTCATCCACGGGCACGCCTCGTGTGTCCTCGACGACGACTCCCCGCGTGTCGTCGACGACGAATCCCCGGGTGATGTCCGCCGCGCGCACGGCGCCCCTGCCCAAGGGGCAAGAAGCGGCGATGAGCGAGCGGCTGAAGTCCGAGTCCGCCAACGTGGCGCTCAACGCCGTGGCCGTCCTGAAGGAGATGGTCAGCGACTTCCGTCAGCAGGACCGCTTCTTCAAGTACAAGGCCTTCATCGTGGGCGGCTGGGTGCTGCTGTCGCTCGCCACCGTGGGACTCACCTGCGCCCGGGGCGTGAAGGAGACGGGTGACTTCGGCGCGAAGCTCATCCCCATCACCAGTCGCGCCTCGGTGACGATCATGAACAAGAGCGACGAGACGTGGCGCGACGTCATCGTCGTCGTCAAGGACAACCGGGGCAAGGAGTGGCGGGCTTCCGTCGCGCGCGTGGACCCGACCAAGGAGCTCACCGTCACCCCCAAGCAACTGCTGGGCACGGACGGACGAGCGGCTCCCTCGGACATCAAGATCCGCGACGTCGAGATGCGCACGTCCGAGGGCCGGGCCCAACTGCTCGAGAACGGCCACAACCTCACGGAAGAAGCGCCTTAAGCCTTCCCTCCGCGGCTTCGGTGCCCCGCAAAGCACGAGAGCGCCCTTCCCGGAGGAAGGACGCTCCCGTGAACCACACACTGTCAGGACGGCCGACTACTCCGCCTTGTTCTCGGAGGCCTCGCCCTGGGCCTCGGTCTCCGGCGCGTCGACCGGGGTGCTCTTGGCGGGACGATCCACCAACTCCAGCAGGGCCATCTCGGCGCCGTCGCCGCGACGGAACCCGAGCCGGACGATGCGGGTGTAACCACCCGGACGGCTGGCGTAGCGCTCCTTGTACTCCCCGAAGACCTTCTTCAGGATGACGCGATTGCGGACGGTGCGCTCCGCGAGGCGCACATTGGACAGACCGCCGCGCTTGCCGAGGGTGATGATGCGCTCGGCGAGGGCCCGGGCCTCCTTGGCCTTGGGCAGCGTGGTGCGGATGGCCTCGTGCTCGAGCAGCGAGGTGACCATGTTGTGCAGCATCGCGAGCCGGTGGCTCGTGGTGCGGTGGAGCTTCCGTTGTCCAACCTTGTGACGCATGGGACTCTACTCCGGGCCTTCAAGGGGCCCACCACTCCGGCCGTACGAGGTACCGGGTGGAAAGGATGGAGGCCGGCACGGGCTCCACCGCTGCGGGGTTGGGCCGGTGAGGGCCCCCTGCTCGTCCCGGGGCATGAAACCATGCCGCCCCGGGTGGGCAGGTACTCGCACGACGACTAGGCCTTGGGCGCGGTGGCCGCGGCGGGGCTCGGAGGAGGCGCGGCGGGCGGGGTCTTCGGCGGCCAGTTCTCCAGCTTCATGCCGAGCGACAAGCCCATCTCCGCGAGGATCTCCTTGATTTCCTTCAAGGACTTGCGGCCGAAGTTCTTGGTCTTGAGCATCTCGGCCTCGGTGCGCTGCACCAGGTCGCCGATGGTCTTGATGTTGGCCTGCTGCAGGCAGTTGGCCGAGCGCACCGAGAGCTCCAGCTCGTCCACGGAGCGGAAGAGGTTCTCGTTGAGCTTGGCCTCCTCCTTGGGGGCCTCGATGGCCACGGGCTCCTCGGTCTCGTCGAAGTTGACGAACACCGTGAGCTGCTCCTTGATGATCTTCGCCGCGTAGGCGACGGCGTCCTGGGGCGTGACGGAGCCGTCCGTCCACACCTCGAGGGTGAGCTTGTCGTAGTCGGTGACCTGACCGACGCGCGCGTTGGTGACCTGGTAGTTCACCTTGCGGATGGGCGAGAAGAGCGAGTCGATGGGGATGGTGCCGATGGGCGAGCCAGCCACCTTGTTCACGGAGGCGGGCACGTAGCCACGGCCGCGGCGGCACGTGAGCTCCATGCGGACCTTGCCGCCCTCGGAGATGGTGCAGATGTGGTGACCCGGGTTGAGGATCTCCACGTCCTGGTCGGCGATGATGTCACCGGCCTTGACCTCCTTGGGACCCTCCGCCTCGATGCGCAGCGTCTTCTGCTCGTTCGTGTGCATCCGGAGGAGGACCTCCTTCAGATTCAACACGACGTCCGTGACGTCCTCGGCCACCTCGGGGATGGTGGTGAACTCGTGGTCCACGTTCTCGATCTTCACCGTGGTGACGGCCGCGCCCTGGAGGCTCGACAGCAGCACGCGGCGCAGGGAGTTGCCCAGCGTGGTGCCAAAACCCCGCTCCAGCGGCTCGGCGACGAACTTGCCGTAGGTGGGGGTGAGCGAATCCTGATCGACCTCGAGCCGACGCGGCTTGATGAGGTCCCGCCAGTTCTTCGCGATGAAAGTATCAGCCATGTCCTTCTTCTCCTCGTGACGTGGACCACCACCAACTTCCCCGCCCCGGTGGCGGGAGGATGGGCACGTGGGGTGTCTGCGACAGAAGCACGACGCCCCGGCGGTGAGGCCAGGGCGTGTGCGAAAGCATCGGAGGCGAGCCCGGGGACGGGCCTGCCCGTCCGATTACTTCGAGTACAACTCGACGATGAGCTGCTCCTGGATGGGCATGGTGAGGTCCTCGCGGTTGGGCGGGGTCTTCACCGTGGCCTTGAAGTTCTTCTTGTCCAGGTCGATCCACTGCGGCACGCCACGGCGGTCCACGGTCTCCAGGGCCTCGGCGATGCGGAGGATCTTCCGGCTCTTCTCCGCCACCTCGATGGTGGTGCCCGGCTTGACGGCGAAGGAGGGGATGTTCACCCGCTTGCCGTTGATGGTGAAGTGGCCGTGGCGCACGAGCTGGCGCGCCTCGTTGCGCGTGTCCGCGAACCCCATGCGGAACACCACGTTGTCCAGGCGGAGCTCCAGCTGCTGCAGGAGGTTCTCACCCGTCTTGCCCTTGGCGGCCGAGGCGCGGTGGTAGTAGCCCCGGAACTGGCTCTCCAGCAGGCCGTACATGCGCTTGACCTTCTGCTTCTCGCGCAACTGCACGCCGTAGCCGGAGAACTTCACGCGGCCCTGGCCGTGCTGACCGGGGGGATAGGGACGCCGCTCGATGGCACACTTGTCCGTGTAGCAGCGGTCACCCTTCAGGTACATCTTCAGGTTCTCCCGCCGGCAGATGCGGCAGGAGGAGGCGGTATAACGGGCCACGATGCTTCTCCGTGTGGAAAGATGGTCTGGGGCCGCTCCCTCCCGAGGAGGAAGCGGCCCGGAATGGAACTAGACGCGGCGGCGCTTGGGCTGACGGCAGCCGTTGTGCGGGATGGGCGTCACATCGCGGATGAGGGCGATCTTCAGGCCAGCGGCGGCCAGCGCGCGCAGGGCGGACTCACGGCCCGCGCCCGGACCCTTCACCAGCACCGTCACGTTCTTCAGACCGTGCTCCATCGCCTTGGCCGCGGCGTCACCGGCGGCCACCTGGGCGGCGAACGGCGTCGACTTGCGGCTGCCGCGGAAGCCACGGGCGCCCGCGGAGGACCAGGAGATCACGTTCCCGGACACGTCCGTGATCGTGATGATGGTGTTGTTGAACGTGGACTGGATGTGAACCACGCCGTTGAGGATGTTCTTCTTGCCCTTCTTGCTCTTCTTGCGCGCTGCGGCGGTCTCGCCGCCCGCCGCGGGGGCCGCAGCCGCCGCCGGCGCGTTGGTCTCTTCAGCCATGGAACTCGTTGCTCCTGGAAGTAGGTGATCGACGCCAGCTCCTCACGGGGCCGGCGCAGGTGGGAGGACTAGCGCGGAGCCGCCGCCGGCTTGGCGCGCACGATGCCGCGCTTGGGGCCCTTGCGGGTACGCGCGTTGGTGTGCGTCCGCTGGCCGCGCACCGGCAGCCCCTTGCGGTGACGCAGACCCCGGTAGCAGCCCAGGTCCATCAGGCGCTTGATGTTCATCGTGACCTCGCGGCGCAGGTCACCTTCGACCTTGTAGTTCGCCTCGATGAGCTCGCGGATCTTGCGCGTCTGCTCCTCGGTGAGGTCCTTGGTCCGGGTAGCGAGGTCGATCCCCGCGCCCTCGATGATGTCGTGGGCGGTCTTGTTGCCGATCCCGTAGATGTACTGCAACGAGATCACCGCGCGCTTGTTGGGCGGGAGGTCGATGCCGGCGATACGAGCCATCTTCGTCGTTCCTTCTGGGTGAGTTGGTCTGGAGCTCAGCCCTGTTGAGGGCTAGCCCTGGCGCTGCTTGTGCCGGGGGTTGGAGGCGCAAATGATGCGCACGATGCCCTTACGGCGAACAACCTTGCACTTGTCGCAAATCTTCTTGACGGACGCCCGAACCTTCATGGCGGTACTTCCCTTCCTTCGCTTTTAGAAAAGAAAAGCCCTGAAGGCCTGGCCGCCATTCCGCGGAACCAGGCCTCCGCTACTTCGCTCGGTAGGTGATGCGGCCCCGGGACAAGTCGTACGGGGACAGCTCCACCTTCACCTTGTCGCCCGGGAGGATGCGGATGAAGTGCATCCGCATCTTGCCCGAGATGTGCGCGAGCACCTTGTGGCCATTGTCCAGCACCACGCGGAACATCGCGTTCGGGAGGGGCTCCATGACCGTCCCCTCAACTTCGATGGAATCATCCTTCGGCAATCAGAAGCCCTCTCGCGGACCACCTGAACTCTGGAAGCGCGGCGGGATAACACTTTGGTCCTGAAGTGGCAAGCATCCTCGCGCTGGAAAACCACGAAACCGGTAAACCCCTGGGTACTGCGTCGTATTCCGCTCTCCTACCCCGACCGACGCCGGGTGAGGAACTCCGGCCCTCCTTCGGTGATGAGCACCGCGTGCTCGAAGTACGCGGAAAGCTTGTTATCGACGGTGAGCGCTGTCCAGTCACTCATCGAGCACCGCCCCCTCGGACGTGGCCTGGTTCACCATGGGCTCGCCCGCGAGGATCATTCCCGGACGGAGCGCCATACCTCCGCCAGCCCGGGTGCCCTCGTCCAGGGCATCCCAGGTGGCGTCCACCAGGGCCCGAGCCTCGGGGGTCACCTTCCCCACCCGGCGCCCGGCCGAGCAAGCCCCGGCCCCTAGGCCTTGCCCACGACCTTCTTGAGTTCCTCGTAGATGCCTTCGGGAGGCCCCACCCCGTCGATGCTCTTGAGCAGACCGCGCTGGGCGTAGAACTGCTTCAGCGGCGAGGTCTCCTTGTCGTACTTCTGCAGCCGCTTCTCGATGACCTCGGCCTTGTCGTCCTCACGCTGGATGAGGCCGGTGCCGTCCTTGTCGCAGAAGCCGGCCCGCTTCGGAGGGCTCTGGTAGACGTGGTAGACGGCGCCGCAGCTGGGGCAGGAGCGGCGTCCCGAGCCGCGCTCGATGAGCTTCTCGTGCGGAACCTCGAGCGACACCACGGCGTGCAGATTCTTGCCCAGCTTGGCGAGCATGCGCTCGAGGGCCTCGGCCTGGGGGATGGTGCGGGGAAAGCCGTCCAGGATGAAGCCCTGGGCACAGTCGGCCTCCTTGAGCCGCTCCTCGACGATTCCGATGACGAGCTCGTCGGGCACGTAGGAGCCCGCGGCCATCAGCGGCCCGGCCAGCTTGCCCAGCTCGGTCCCCTCGCGCACCGCCTTGCGGAGGATGTCCCCCGTCGAGATCTGCGGAATCGAGTAATCCACATACAGCTTCTTCGCCTGGGTCCCCTTCCCGGCGTTAGGCGGACCCAACAGGATGAGGTTCATGTGTTCTCTCTCAGCTCGTCAGGAAGGAGCGCGGGCGGGCCACACAGTCACCCTTTTCCCGCTGCTCGTTGCACCCCATGAACGGCGAAGCGCCCCTCCCCGGGGCGAGGGGGAGGAGCGCCCGCGAAGCGGCAGCTGGACTAGGCCGCGACGCGAACCCGGCCACGGATCCTCGGACCCCGAGGACCCGCGAAACCCTCGTAGTTGCGGCTGATGAGATGGCCTTCAATCTGCTGCACCGTGTCGAGCGCCACGCCCACGACGATCAGCAGCGCCGTGCCGCCGAAGGTGAAACGCACGTTGAGCAGGTTGGTGATGATGGACGGAATCACGCAGATGGCGGCCAGGTAGATCGCTCCACCGAAGGTGATGCGATTGAGGACGCCCTCGATGAAGTCCGCGGTCTGACGGCCCGGACGGATTCCCGGGATGTAGCCGCCCTGCTTCTTGATGTTGTCCGCCACGTCGTCCGGCCGGAAGGTCAGCGCCGTGTAGAAGAACGCGAAGAAGACGATGAAGAGCACGAACAGGCCGTTGTACACCCAGGGGCTGCTCTCGATGCTGCGCTGGAGCCCCTGCAGGAACGGGAACCACGTGCCCAGCGTCGCCGGGAAGGACAGGATCGCGCCCGCGAAGATGGGCGGAATGACGCCCGCGGTGTTGACCTTCATGGGGAAGTAGGTGGCCTGACCGGCGAACATGCGCCGCCCGGCCATCCGCTTCGCGTACTGCACGGGGATGCGCCGCATCCCGCGCTCCACGTAGACCACCACTGCCACCACGCCCACCATGAAGACCAGGAGCGCGAGCACGGCGGCCATGCTGACCACTTCCTGCTGCACCAGGTCCAGCAGCGTCTTGCCGCTGGGCAACAGGCCCGCGACGATGCCTGCGAAGATGATGAGCGAGATGCCGTTGCCGATCCCGCGCTCGGTGATGCGCTCGCCCAGCCACATGATGAACGCGGTGCCCGCCGTCAGGCTGATGACGGTCATGAAGGTGAACCAGAGGTTGTCGTTGGGCACCACCACCTGGTTGAACCCACTCTGCCCCGCATCGGAGCGGCCCAGCGACGCCAGCCAGCGCGAGATGCCGATGCCCTGGATGGTGGACAGCACGATGGTGCCGTAGCGGGTGTACTGGTTGATCTTCTGCCGGCCGCCCGCGCCTTCCTTCTGCAGCCGCTCCAGGCTCGGCACCACCACGGCGAGCAGCTGGATGATGATGGAGGCGGACACGTACGGCATGATGCCCAATCCGAAGATGGACATCTGGTTCAGGGCGCCACCAGAGAACAGGTTGAAGAGCGAGAACAGGCCACCCGACTGGCGCTGGGCGTCCATGAACGCGTTCATCGCCGCCCGATCCACCCCGGGCGTGTTGATGAAGATGCCGATGCGGTACACCGCGAGCAGCATCAGCGTATAGATGAGCCGACTACGCAACTCCGCGATGCGGAAGACGTTGGCGAAGGCGTTCAGAGCCACGTGGGATCCATCCCCTAAAAAGGTTTCTGCGAGAACAGCAGCGCCCCAATCCGAATTCGGAAAGGGGCGCGGAATCCTACACGGATGGGAAGGCGAGCACCACTGAGAGTGTTACTCGCCCCGCCCTCACTTCCGGGCCTGCTTGACGCCCTTGCCGGAGTGGGCCTTGGCGGCGGACTCGGGCTTGTGCGCCACCAGCGGAAGCTCCTCCGCCGTACCGCCCGCCTTCTCGATGGCCTCGCGAGCCGCCGCCGAGAGCTTGTGGACCCGGAGGGTCAGCTTCTTGGTGAGCGAGCCGTTGCCGAGCACCTTCACGCCGTCGTAGCGGCCCTTGACCAGGCCCTGCTTCTTGAGCGCGTCCACGTCCACCGTGGCGCCCGCGTCGAAGCCCTCGAGGTCCGACAGGTTCACCACCGCGTAGATGGTCCGGTTGGGCGAGTTGAAGCCGAACTTCGGCAGCCGGCGCTGCAGCGGGCTCTGACCGCCTTCGAAACCCTCGAACCGCATGTTGCCGCTACGGGCCTTCTGGCCCTTGCCACCGCGGCCGGCCGTCTTGCCCAGACCGCTACCCTGGCCACGGCCCACGCGCTTCTTGCGGTGCCAGGAGCCCTCGGGGCGCTTCAGATTGTTGAGCGTCGTCGACATTGTCTGAGTCCTCTTCCCTAGGCCTTCGAGGCCTGGCGGGCGCGCGCGGCGTCCCGGGCCCGGATCTTCCGAGGCTTGCGGCGGGTGGCCTTGGGAGCATCACCCTGCACCGTCTCGGCCGTCACCAGGTGACGGACCTTGTTCACCATGCCGCGAATGGCCGGCGTGTCCTGCAGGAGCCGCTCGGAGCCGAACTTCTTCAGCCCGAGGCTCGCGATGGTCGCGAGCTGATCCACGGACGAACCCGCGGCGCTCTTCGTCAACTTGACCTTGATCGCCATGATTAGCCCCTCGCCTCTTCGGACTTCGTGGGACCCACGTCCTTGCCACGCAGGCGCGACACCTGCTCCGGGGAGCGCAGCGTCTTCAGGCCGGCCACGGTCGCCTTCAGCACGTTGTGCGGATTGCGCGAACCCTGGCTCTTGGTGAGGATGTTGCGGATGCCCGCCGCCTCGAGGACCGCGCGCACCGCGCCACCGGCGATGACGCCCGTACCCTCACCGGCCGGCTTCAGGAGCACCCAGCCCGCGCCGAAGTGCCCGAGCACCTCGTGAGGAATGGTGTGACCCTGCAGCGGAACGCGGAACAGGTTCTTCTTCGCGTTCTCGCCACCCTTGCGGATGGCCTCGGGAACCTCGTTGGCCTTGCCCAGCCCCACGCCAACGTGACCGGCGCCATCGCCCACCACCACCAGGGCGGCGAACGAGAACCGCCGGCCGCCCTTCACCACCTTGGCGACGCGGTTGATGTTCACCACGCGGTCGGTGAGGTCGAGATCGTTCGGATTGATCGGAGTTGCCACTTGGGAACTTCCTTCTTCGAAAGGTGTCTAGAACTTGAGCCCGGCCTCGCGCGCGGCATCGGCCACGGCGGCGATCCGACCATGGTACGGGAAGCCGTTGCGGTCGAACACCACCGCCTCGACATTGGCCGCCTTGCACTTCTCGGCGATCAGCGTGCCCACGCGCTTGGCGTCGGCCTTCTTGTCGCCCTCATCCTTGCCCTTGAAATCCTTGGACAGCGACGAGGCGTACGCCAGCGTACGGCCCGTGGTGTCGTCCACCACCTGGGCGTAGATGTGCTTGAGGCTCTTGTAGACCGTGAGCCGCGGGCGCTCCGTGGTACCGGAGAGCTTCTTGCGGATGCGGTTCTTCCTCTTGATGCGCGGATCGAGCTTGTTCGACATGGATGATTCCTTCTCCGTCCGGCGGCGATGGGGATTTCCACCGCCGGATGATTGCGAGGCACCACCTGGCGCCCCGCGGTTGGGTGTTCACTCCGACTAGGCGGTACCGGTCTTGCCTTCCTTGCGGCGGATCTTCTCGGTCGCGTACTTGATGCCCTTGCCCTTGTACGGCTCGGGCGGGCGCAGCGACCGGATGTTCACCGCGGCGGCGCCGAGGACTTCCTTGTCCGCCGAGCGCAGCGTCAGGCCCAGCGTGGGCAGACCATCCTCGGTGCGCGCGGTCTTGTCGACCTCGGCCGTCACGCCCTCGGGAAGGTTGAACACCACCGGGTGCGAGTAGCCCAGCTGGAAGTTGATCGCCTTGCCCTTGACCTCGGCGCGGAAACCAACGCCGCGGATGTCCAGGCGCCGCTCGAAGCCCGTGGAGACGCCCTTGGCCGCGTTGGCCAGGAGCGTGCGCGTCAGGCCGTGCAGGCTGCGCGCCTCGCGCGAGTCGTTCTCGCGCTCCACCACCACCTCGTTGTTGGCGATCGTCACCTTCACGCCCGTGGCGGGAAGCTGCACGACCATCTTGCCCTTGGGGCCTTCGAAATTGACCTGGCGGCCCACGACCGTGGCCTTCGTCTTGTCCGCCAGCTTGACCGGAAGCTTTCCAATCCGACTCATGATTTCCTCGTGCGGTGGCGGGTCGCGGCGCAAGCCACGGCCTCCTCACCGCTGCTGGCTAGTAGACGGTGCAGAGCAGCTCGCCGCCGACCTTCTGCTTGCGAGCCTCGGTATCCACCAGCACGCCCCTGGAGGTGGACAGGATGGAGATGCCCAATCCCCCGAGAACCTGGGGAATCTCACGCACGTTCACGTAACGGCGCAGACCAGGCTTGGAGATGCGGCGGATGCCGGTGATGGCGGGGGCGCGGTCCGGGCCGTACTTCAGCTGCACGGAGATCTCGTTCTGCGGCTTGCGCTCGTGAACGGTGTAATCCCCGATGAAGCCCTCGGCCTTGAGGACCTTGATGATCTCGACCTTGAGGTTCGAGTGGGGCATGACGACCTTGTCGTGCCGCGCGCGGGAACCGTTGCGCAGGCGGGTCAGCATGTCGCCGATGGGATCGTTGACGACCGACATGAATGGCTACCTTCCATGCGGAGCGGCCTGGCCGACTCCGCGTTCGCAACCGCCGCGCCTGCTGGGCCCATCCCAGGGGTTCGCCACGGTTGCCCTGCTCGTACGACGGGCGGCCCACCCTCTTCAGGGCGGGCCAGGGTGCCCCGGTGCCTCATCGGCGCCCGGACACCCGCGTCCAACTACCAGGACGACTTGGTGACGCCAGTGACTTCGCCACGCAGCGCGCGGTGGCGGAAGCAGATGCGGCACATGTTGAACTTGCGCAGGAACGCGCGGGGGCGTCCACACAGCGGGCAGCGGTTGTACGCGCGGACAGCGAACTTCGGCTTGCGCTTCGCCTGGGCGATCTTCGAGAGCTTGGCCATGGGTGCGGATCCTCGTTACGTGCGGAACGGCATGCCGAAGTGACGCATCAGCGCCAGCCCCTGCTCATCGTTAGCCGCGGTGGTGACGAAGCTGATGTTCAGCCCCTTCACCTTCTCGATCTGGTCGTAGTTGATTTCCGGGAAGATGATCTGCTCGCGGACGCCGAGCGTGTAGTTGCCCTTCCCGTCGAACGCCTTGGGCGACACGCCCTTGAAGTCACGCACGCGCGGCAGCGCCACGGTGATGAGGCGGTCGAGGAACTCGTACATGCGGTCGCCGCGCAGCGTGACGGCGGCACCGATGGCCTGGCCCTGACGCAGCTTGAAGTTCGCGATCGACTTGCGCGCGCGGGTCACCACGGGCTTCTGGCCGGTGATGGCGCCGAGCTGGTCCACCGCCGACTCGAGGATCTTGGCGTTGGCGAGCGCCTCGCCGAGGCCCATGTTGACGACGATCTTCTCGAGGCGGGGAACCTCCATCGGGTTCTTGAGCGCCAGCTCCTTCATCAGCGCGGGCACGCCTTCCTTGCGGAAGCGCAGCTTGAGCCGCGCCGGCTTGGCCTCGAGACCCTCCTCGATATTCGCCGCGAAACCGGCCTTCTTGACTTCGTCCTTCTTGCGGCCCTTCTTTTCCTTCTTCGCCGCGTCCTTCTTCTCTTCAGCCATTGTCTTGTCCCCTGCTTCGGAGCGCGGCCGTGGACCCAGCGCGCCGATCAGTACCACCATGAAAAACTACGAACACCGGAGCCCTACGGGTCCTTCGGAGCCCCGGTTACGCCCGCTCGTCTGCTCTCCCCTCACCCGGGCGGGGCAAAGGGCGCGCATACATGCCTGAACCCACGACCCTAGTCAATCAGGCCGTTGCAATCCTTGCGCTTGCAGAACCGCTTCTTCTTGTCCCCATCCAGGCGGATGCCGACGCGGGTCGGCTTGCCGCACTTGGCGCAGACCAGCTGCACGTCCGAGATGTGGATCGTGCCCGGCTTCTCGACGATGCCACCCTCGGGCTGCTGGGGGGTCTTCTTCAGGTGCCGCTTGACCAGGCGCAGACCCTCCACGGTCACGCGCTGGGCCTCCCGGTCGATCTTCAGGATCTTCCCGCGCTTGGTCGCCTCGGTCTTCTCCGAGCGCTCGGCGCCGGCGATGACCTGCACGGTGTCTCCAACCTTGAGCTTCTCCATGGTTCCTCTCCCTCCTCGCGGACCGCCTGACGCCCTACTAGAGGACCTCGGGAGCGAGCGAGATGATCTTCATGAACTTACGGGCGCGGAGCTCGCGGGCCACCGGCCCGAAGATGCGCGTCCCGATGGGCTCCATGTCCTTGTTGATGAGGACGGCGGAGTTGCCATCGAACTTGATGTAGCTGCCATCCGGACGGCCCACCTCGCGCGCGGTGCGCACGATGACCGCCTTGGCCACGTCACCCTTCTTCACCTTCGAGTTCGGCAGCGCCTCGCGGATCGACACGACGATCACATCGCCGATGGACGCGTACTTGCGCTTGGAACCACCCAACACCTTGATGCAGAACACCTTCTTGGCGCCCGAGTTGTCGGCCACGTCGAGCACGCTCGTCATCTGAATCATCTGGAATTTCCTCTCTCAGCTTGCTGCAGGCCCCATCCAATCCGGAGGGGCACCGCGCGGCTCGAGCCACGGTCCCCGCGCGCGGGCGCGGGCTCGGACGGCTCAGACGTTCTTGGTCTTCTCCAACACCTCGACCACGCGCCAACGCTTGTCCTTCGAGCCAGGGCGGGTCTCGGCGATGCGCACGCGATCACCCTCGTTGATGGTGATCTTCGCCGGGTAGTCGTGGTCCTCGACATGCGCCTTGTACTTCTCACGCATGCTCAGGATCTTCCCGTACTTGGGGTGAGCGGCGCGGCGCGAGACGGTGACCACCACCGTCTTCTGCATCTTGTTGGAGGTCACGATGCCCACGCGCGTCTTGGGACGGCCGCGGGAGGGGGTCGTGGCGGGAGTGGTTTGAGTCGCTTCAGCCATGAGAAAAGCTCCTAAGCCTTCTTCTCCGTCCGGGTCTTCTCTCCCAGGACAGTCAGGATGCGCGCCAGATCGCGCTTGTGCTGGGTGCGCTCGGACGGGTTGTCCAGCGAGCCAGTGGCCCGCTTGAGCTGATCCTGGAACAGCGTGTCGCGCAGTTCGGCCGCGCGCTGCTTCAGGTCGTCCGCCGAGAGCTCCTTGAGTTCTTTCGCAGTCGCCATCTTCAATCTCCTCAGAGCCAGTGGGCGGCCCTCTTACCACCAAGGGGCCGCCCGCGGCGGAACTAGAGCGCCAGCTCGCTACGGGTGACGATCTTCGTCAGCACCGGCAGCTTCGCCTGGGCCAACTTCAGGGCGCTGGTGGCCACCTCGGGCGTCATACCCTCCATCTCATAGAGGATGCGACCAGGCTTGACCACCGCCACGTAGTACTCCACACCACCCTTACCGGTACCCATACGGGTCTCGGCGGGCTTCTTGGTGATCGGCTTGTCCGGGAACACGCGGATCCAGATCTTGCCGCCACGCTTGATGTGGCGCGTCATCGCGATACGGGCCGCCTCGATCTGCCGGGAGGTGAGCCACCCCGGCTGAAGCGACATGAGGCCGTACTCACCGTAGGTGAGATCGCTGCCGCGATACGCCAAACCCGGCATGCGGCCCTTGTGCATCTTGCGGAACTTCGTACGAGCAGGCTGAAGCATCGTCGGTGTCCTTCAATCCCGAGTGGGCCGCTCCTCACGGAGCGGCTCACGGGAGGGGGGTTAGCGGTTGGCGGCCGGAGCGGCGCTCGGTCCACCCTTGGTGGGAAGGACCTCGCCGCGGCAGATCCACACCTTGCAGCCGATCTTGCCGTAGGTGGTCTTCGCCTCGGCGAAACCGTAGTCGATGTCCGCGCGCAGGGTGTGCAGGGGCACCCGACCCTCGCGGTACCACTCGTAGCGCGCCATCTCCGCGCCACCGAGGCGGCCGGAGCACGCCACGCGGATGCCCTTGGCGCCGAACTTCATCGCCGTCTGCAGCGCCTTCTTCATGGCGCGGCGGAAGGCGATACGGCGCTCGAGCTGGGTGGCGATGTTCTCGGCCACCAGCTGCGCGTCGGTCTCGGCCTTGCGGACCTCGACGATGTTGAGGAAGACCTCGTTCTTCGTGAACTGCTGGAGGTCCTTCTTCACCGTCTCGATGCCCGCGCCGCGCTTGCCGATGACGATGCCCGGGCGCGCGGTGTGCACGTTGACCTTCACCTTGTTCGCCGCGCGCTCGATCTCCACCTTGGAGACACCCGCATGGTTGAGCGACTTCTTCACGAACTCGCGGATGCGGATGTCTTCATGCAGCCACTGCGCGTAGTTCTTGTGCTCGAACCACTTGGAGTCCCAGGTCTTGATGACCCCGAGGCGGAACCCAATGGGATGGACTTTCTGGCCCAACGTGCGTCTCCTTCAATCGGTTGCGTGGTTCGCCCGGCGGGCGGCCAACTACTTGGCCGCCTCCGCCAGCACCACGTGAATGTGGCTGGTCTTCTTGTTGATGCGCGAGGCGCGACCCATGGCGCGCGGCATGTAGCGGCGCTGGGTCGGACCCTGGTCCACCGAAATCGTCTTCACGACGAGCTTGTCCACGTCGACCTGGCCCTTGGACAGGTCGGTCGCGTTGGCCACGGCGCTCTTGATGAGCTTGGCCACGGGAACCGCAGCGGCGCGGCTGGTGAAGCGCAGGATGTTGAGCGCCTGCCCCACCGGCTTACCGCGAACGAGAGCCGCCACGGTGGAAACCTTCCGGGGCGACATGCTCAGGAACCTCAGATGTGCCTTCGACTCCATGTCATCATCTCCTCTGGCGGACGCCGCCTGTCAGCGGGGCCGACTACTTGCCCTTGGCGACCTTCTTCTCCGCCGAGTGACCGCCGAACGTACGCGTCGGGGCGAACTCGCCGAGCTTGTGGCCCACCATGTTCTCGGTCACGAAGACGGGGATGAACTTGCGGCCGTTGTGCACCGCGAAGGTATGACCCACGAACTCCGGAAGGATGGTCGAACGGCGGGACCACGTCTTCACGACACTCTTCTTGTTCGTCTTGATCATGTCCTCGACCTTCTTGACGAGGTAACCATCGACGAACGGACCCTTCTTAATCGAACGCGCCATTGTGTAAACCCTCGACTACTGGCTGCGCGCGCCCGGACGGCGGACGCTCACGATGAACTTGTCAGTACGCTTGTTCTTGCGCGTGCTCAGGCCCTTGGTCTTCTGGCCCCACGGCGACACCGGATGCGGGTTACCCTGGCCCGACTTACCCTCACCACCACCGTGCGGGTGGTCAACGGGGTTCATCGCCAGACCGCGGACGGTGGGACGGATGCCCAGCCAGCGGCTACGACCCGCCTTGCCGATGCGGATGATCTCGTGCTCCAGGTTGCCCACCTGGCCCACGGTGGCGCGGCACTCGATCTGCACCATGCGCACGGCGCCGGAGGGCAGACGCACCTGGGCGTAGCGGCCTTCCTTCGCCATCAGCTGGCCAGAGGAGCCGGCCGAGCGGATGATCTGCGCGCCACGGCCCGGCTTGAGCTCCACGTTGTGGATGACCGTACCGACCGGGATGTTGATGAGCGGCAGGCTGTTGCCCGGACGGATGTCCGCGTTCTCGCCCGCCATCACCGTGTCCCCGACCTTCAGGTCGACCGGGGCGATGATGTAGCGCTTCTCGCCGTCCGCGTAGTGCAAGAGGGCGATGTTGGCCGAGCGGTTCGGGTCGTACTCGACCGCGGCGACCTTGGCCGGCACGCCGTCCTTGTCACGACGCTTGAAGTCGATGACGCGGTAGCGGCGCTTGTGACCACCACCCTGGTGACGGCGGGTGATGTGGCCGTGAACGTTGCGGCCGCCAGACTTCTTCAGAGACTCGGTGAGCTTCTTCTCCGGCGTGTCCTTGGTGATGTCCGCGAAGTCGGACACCGTCATCAGACGACGGGCGGCGGAGGTCGGCTTGTACTTCTTGATTCCCATGGTTGGTCCTCAACGTCGGTCAGCGCCGTGCGCTAGACCGCGCCTCCCTCGAAGAGTTCGATCTTGTCCCCCTCCTTGAGGGTGACGACCGCCTTCTTGAAGTTCGGCCGCTTGCCAATCGAGCGGCCCACGCGCTTGGTCTTGCCGCGGACGATGTTGGTCCGGACGCCCTCGACGCTCACCTTGAAGAGCTTCTCGACGGCGTTGGCCACATCGTACTTGGTGGCCTTCTTGTCGACGATGAACGAGTACTGCCGGAACTTCTCACGGGCCTGGTCCAGCTTCTCCGTGATGAGCGGTCCCTTGATGACGTCGGTAGCGTTCACGAGAGCGCCCCCTCGATGGCCTTGATGGCCGCGGAAGTCACCACCAGGTGCTTGTGGCGCAGGACGGACTCGAGGTTCAGCCCCTCGGGCGGGAGCACGTCGAACTTCGCCAGGTTGCGCACGCTGCGGTGCAGGTTGATGTTGTCCTTGGCGTCGATGACCAGCGCGCCGGCCAGCTTCAGCCGCTTGGTCAGCACATCGAACGCCTGCTTGCTCTTCGCCGCGTCCAGCTTGAAGCCGTCCAGGATGATGAGCGTCTTCTCCTGGGCGCGCAGCGACAGGGCCGCCCGGAGCGCACCGCGCCGCACCTTCTTGGGCGGACGGTAGAAGTAATCCCGAGGCTTGGGACCCATCGCCTTGCCGCCGCCCACCCAGTGGGAAGCGCGGATGGAGCCCTGGCGGGCGCGGCCGGTACCCTTCTGCTTCCAGGGCTTCTTGCCGCCACCGCTCACCAGCGAGGTGTTCTTCACCGCCACCGTACCGCGGCGACGGTTCACCTGCTGCATCTTCGCCACCTCATAGAAGAGGTGCGCGTTCGGCTCGGCGCCGAAAATCTCGTCGGAGAGCTCGAGCTCCGACACCTTCTTCAAGTCCAGATCGACTACGTCGAACTTCGCCATGGCTATTTCCTCTGGGGAATGGAGTGGAACCGGTCGGGCCCTACCCCGTCCCTCAGGATTTGATCTCCACGTCAACGCCGGCCGACAGATCCAGCTTCATCAGCGCGTCCAGCGTCTGCTGGGTGGGCTCGAGGATGTCGAGCAGGCGCTTGTGCGTGCGGATCTCGAACTGCTCGCGGCTCTTCTTGTCCACGTGCGGCGACCGCAGCACCGTGAACTTGTTGATGCGCGTGGGCAGGGGGATCGGACCGGCAACCTTGGCGCCCGTGCGCCGCGCCGTCTCGACGATCTCCCCAGCGCTCTGATCCAGGAGCTTGGAGTCGTAGGCCTTCAGCCGGATGCGGATCTTCTGTGTCGCCATTCGCAAAAACCTCTTTGTACGGCCTCTGATGGAGGCGCTACGCCCAACGTCCCCTGGATGTCACAGAGCCGTCTCTTCGAAGGGGCGCGGCATGTACCACCGCGCCCCGCGTGTATGCAACCTAATTCACACTGCCCCGGCTTTTCGCTGTTTCTTCAAGCCAGGGCAAGTGGAAACTTCTCTACTACGCGATGATCTCGGCCACAACGCCCGCGCCCACCGTGCGTCCACCCTCGCGAACCGCGAAGCGCAGCTCCT
>NZ_ANAH02000034.1 GCF_000335475.2 Cystobacter fuscus DSM 2262
AGCGGCGGGAGTTCCTCGCGCGCGCGGGGGCGGGCGTGGCGCTGGTGGCCACGGGAGGCATCACCAGCCATGGCACGTGGCGCGCCTTCCACCCCCCGGTGGTGAACGAGGTGACGGTGAAGCTGCCGGGGCTGCCCAGGGCCCTGGATGGAATCACGATCGTGCAGCTCAGTGACATCCACGTGGGCCCGCTCATCCAGCGCCGCTTCATGGACGAGCTGGTGGCGCGCACCAACGCCTTGAAGGGCGACCTGGTGTGCATCACCGGCGACCTGGTGGACGGCAGCGTGGAGCAGTTGGGCCAGGCGGCCGCGGCGCTCCGGGAGCTGCGCTCGCGCTTCGGCACGTACTTCTGCACGGGCAATCACGAGTACTACTCGGGCGACGAGGAGTGGACCGAGGCCCTCACGCGCATGGGCGTCACGGTGCTGCGCAACCGCCACGTGCGCGTGGGCGACGCGGGCGCCTCGTTCGATCTGGTGGGCGTGGATGACTGGGCGGCCGGGCGCTCGGGTTACCCGGAGCGCGGCTACGACTTGTCGGCGGCCCTCGCGGGGAGGGATCCCACCCGGGCGTCGGTGCTGCTGGCGCATCAGCCGGCGGGCTGGCGCGATCAGGCGCAGAAGGCGGGCATGGGGCTGCAGTTGTCCGGACACACGCACGGCGGGCAGATGTTCCCCTTCACCCTGGCGGTGTCCGCCATCTGGGAGCACGACGCCGGCTTGTTCCGCGAGGGCGAGCACTCGCTCTACGTGAGCCGGGGCACGGGCTTCTGGGGTCCTCCGGTGCGGGTGGCCGCGCCGCCTGAGATCGTGAAGGTGACGCTGCTCGCGTGAAAACGCTCGCCCGGATTTCACGCTACGTAAACGAGCAGTCCTGGACAGCCCAGCGTCCCCGGGAAACGTCGAGATGGGAATCCCCGCGTGAAGATGATTGTCTCGGAGCCATGGCACGATCCCTGTTGATGTCCCTACTCGTGCGCCAGCACCTGGCCCTCAAGGAGAAGTTCCGCGCCCGCTATCCCCACAGTTGGTTGGTCTGGGAGGCGGGGGTGTGGAACGTGCCGGAGAGCAGTGAGCAGAACCACGGTGCGACGCGACTGCCGACCTCGGATCTCCGGGACTGTCTGCCCCCGGGCGACGCGATGTGCTTCGAGCTCACCCCGGGCCGCGACGCGCTGATGATCGGCCGGGCCTCGCACAACGCCTTCGTCATCAACGACGCGACGGTGTCACGCGAGCACCTGCTGCTGCGCGCGCGGCCGGACGGCGGCTGGACGGTGGAAGCGTTGAGCCAGGGAGGACCGGCGATGCTCGGCGGCCAGTTGCTGCCGCCCGGAGAACCGCGGCCCCTGGAGAGCGGCATGCACCTGCAGCTCGGCGATGTGCGGCTCACCTTCCACGACGCCGAGAGCTTCCACCAGCGCATGGGCCACACGGCCGCGCTGGTGATGGCCCAGATGCGCGGCTCGCCGAACAGCCCGGCCTGAGCCCCGGCCCCGCGAGGAGCGGGGCTAGCGGATGGTGCCCAGGGTGGTGGGACGCGGCTGGGGCGCGGTGGCGGCGTAGATGATGCCGCCGGCCGCGATCGCCACGGCGCCCGCGCCCGCCCACACCCACCACTTCTTCGTCAGGCTCTCGCCCTGGACCTCGGTGTTGGCCGGCGTGGACTTGGACGCCACGGTGCGCGAGCGCTCGCTGTCCTGACGCGCGCGCCGCTCGGCCACCTCCGCCGTCTGCTTGCGCAGGGAGGAGTCCTTCTGCTGCGGCTTGCCCACCGCCGCGTCCATCTCGGCGATCAACTCGCGCACGAGCGGAGCATTGGCCGGTGGTTGTTTCGATTGGGCCAGGTAGCGGCGGTAGAAGGTGGCGGCCTGCTCGGGCCGCGCCAACTGCCGGTAGCACTGGGCGATGTTGAAGAGGAAGCCGGGCAGCGGCAGCAGCCGGTACGCCTCGACATAGGCGTCCAGGGCCTTCTGGAACTGCGCCTGCTCGTAGGCGGCATTGCCCTCGAGGAACTTCGCGCGGGCCTGGGCCTGCGCACGCGCCTCTCCACTCTGGGCGCGCGCGGGCAGGGGCGCGAGGGCGAGCAGCCCCACGACCACGGCCACCCACCACCCGGAGCGCTCAAGGAGCGAACGGATCAATGACGGCATCACGGTTTCCCATGGACGATTTGCGCGAGAGGGACGAGCGCGGGAGGGAAGAGCGCGAGGGCATCGCGCGCGCGGGCTTCGTCCCCGCGCGCACCAGGGGCACCTCGAGCGAGGAGGACGCATCGAGCGGCAGCTGGTGCTCGCTCGGCACGTAGCCCGCCAGCTCCACGCGCACGCCCAGGGAGCTGGCCGAGGAGGGCATCTGGGCCACCCACGGCGTCACCCCGAGCGTCTCGCCCGTGTCGGCGCGGACCACCCGCGCGCCCGCGGGCACGGAGTTCACGGTGAGGGAGACGGGCACCGGCTGGGGCTTGGGGGCCTCGGCCACCAGCGGCTCGGCCACCACGGCCCCCGGCGTGGAAGCCGCGGGCTCGCCGCCTCGCACCAGCACGAGACCCACGCCCGCCAGGGCCAGCACGCCCACCAGGGCTGCCCAGCCCGCGCGCCGCGGCATCCGCAGCGCGAAGGGCATCGGCATGGGCCGGGTGGGCCGGTCCTCGGGAGGCACGACGGCCAGGGTGGCCGGGTCCGAGTCCGTCACCAGCGCGGTGATGACCTCGGCGAGCTGCGCGGGCCGCCCCTCGGGCTCCTTGGACAGGCAGCGCAGGGTGATGGCCGCCAGCTCCGGCGGAATCGCGTCGCCCGCGGGCGTGTGCGTGGGCAGCTCCGGGGGCGACTCGGTGAGGATCTTCACCATGAGCTGGCCGAAGTTGGGCGCCACGAAGGGCGGCTGTCCGGCGAGCAGCTCATAGAGGACGGTGCCCACGGCGTAGATGTCCGCGCGCGCGTCCACCGGCAGCCCCGCCGCCTGCTCGGGCGACATGTACGTGGGCGTGCCGATGATGGTGCCGTCCAACGTCCCGTTGACGCCCTCGGCGGTGAGCAGCTTGGCCACGCCGAAGTCGAGCACCTTCACGAAGTCCGGCTGTCCGCTCTTGTGGGCGATGAAGAGGTTGTCCGGCTTGATGTCGCGGTGCACCACCCCGAGCTGATGCGCCGCGCTGAGCGCCGCGCACACCTGAACCATGATGCGGCGGATGCGCGCGAGGCCCAGCCGCTCCTCGCGCAGCAGCTCCGACAGGCTCTGGCCGCGCAGCAGCTCCATCACGCAGTAGACGTGACCGGCCGCCGGGTCCTCGACGAAGTCGAAGATCTCCACGATGTGCTCGTGGTTGATCTGATTGACGGCGTGCGCCTCCTGGAAGAAGCGCCGCACGAAGTTGCCGTCATGGGCGTAGGTGGAGCGCAGGACCTTGAGGGCCACCTGGCGTCCCAGCCGCACATGCCGCGCCTGGAAGACCTGCCCCATGGAGCCCTCGCCCAGGAGGCGCTCCAGTTGATAGCTGCCCAGGATGTCGCCTACCTGCAACTGCGTCTCCTGAATCGAGGAACCGCCGGGTCCGGCGTTGCGCGAGCCAGTGGAGAGTACAGTACCTGGGATGAGGTCGTCGCCGCCCATGAGAGGACCAAACTCGCCACGGAATCTGTTCCCGGCAACCCATACGTGAACAGCGCCGTCAGGTGGGCGACTTTTGCACACCAGCGCTGCCCTCGTGTGGCACCCGGTTGGCCCGGAGTGTGAACAGCCCTTCTTCCCGGAAGAAGAAGGGCTTGGGATACGACATCACCTGGGTGGATCAACTACACGTGCCGTTGCTCTTGCAGGTTCTCCCGTTCCCGCAAGCCGTACCGGTGGTGCAGTCGGCGGTGTCCGCGCAGTCGATCTTGTTGTCCTTGTCGTTGTCCTGACCATCGTTGCAGGTGGTCTCGGCGGCGGCGTTCGACTTGCAGAGGCAGCCCGTCCCACACGACTGATTGGCACAGTCCGTGTCCGCGCAGTCGACCTTGGTGTCCTTGTCGTTGTCGACATTGTCGTTGCAGGTGGTCTCGGCGGCGGCGTTCGACTTGCAGAGGCAGCCCGTCCCACACGACTGATTGGCGCAATCCGTGTCCGCGCAGTCGATCTTGGTGTCCCTGTCGTTGTCGTTGCTATCGCCGCAGAGGGTCTCGGCGGCGGCGTTCGACTTGCAGAGGCAGCCCGTCCCACACGACAGATTGGCACAGTCCGTGTCCGCGCAGTCGTTCTTGGTGTCCTTGTCGTTGTCGACATTGTCGTTGCAGGTGGTCTCGGCGGCGACGTTCGACTTGCAGGTGCAGCCCGTCCCACACGACTTCTGGTCGCAGTCGGTGTCCGCGCACCCCACGAGCCCATCCCCGTCGTCGTCCGAGCCCTCGGTGCACGTCTGCTGCACGCGTCCCGTGCACCTGCCCGCGACGCACGTCTGACCCGCCGAGCAGGCGGTGCCACACGCGCCGCAGTTCTTCACGTCCTGCTGGAGATCGAAGCCCTCGTCCGTCACTCCGTCACAATTGTCGTCGACGCGGTTGCACAGCTCTTCGGTGGGCTGGACCTCGCCCTCGCACAGCTGCTCGTTGTTGGCGCCGCACTTGGGCGTGCCGGCCTTGCAGCGCCCCTTGCCCGCAGTGCCCTCGGGGCCGCCATAGCAGGTCGCGGCCAGATCGTCCTTCTTGCCATTGCAGTCGTCATCGACGCCATTGCACACCTCGGTGGCGTTGGCGGAGGGCGTGCAGCAATAGCCGCTCAGGCCCTCCCGGGGCACGCACTTCTCCCCGGCCAGGGAGCAATCCTCGTCCGAGGCGCAGCTGAAGATGGTGCCATCCGGAAGCTCCGCCACCCAACACGCCGAGGCCGCCACGGCCATCCACAAGCCGAACCCGAGCGCGCACACGAGAGAAGAAATCGACTTCATGATCAGAAACTCCCACCAAACACGAGATGAAGGGCCATGTCACCGCGCCCCGAGCCGCCCGTCCCACCGGCCACCGGGGCCACCGAGGAAGACGCCGGCGCGGAGCGCTGCGGCACGATGATGAGCCAGGCCAGGCTGCCGGCCGCCACCGCGCCTCCGCCCGCCATGAGGGCCGTGGAGATCAGCGCGTTCTGCCGCATGGCCTCATAGTCACGCCGGTTGATGTCCACCACGCCCTGGCGGTCGATCTTCATCGTCCTCTGCTGCAGGGGCAGGCCCATGGCCACGCCCGCGCCCACCGCCGCCAGTCCCAGCACCGTGGTGTAGAGGGCGGGGCGGCTGAAGATGGTGGGATTCGAGGAGCCCGACTTCCTCTTCTTCTTCGCCGGCGTGCGCTCGTCCAGCTCCGACAGGGGGCTCTCCGGCGCGGCGCCACTGAACTCCAGCCGCACGGCGAGCTCCTTCGTCTCGCCCGGGGTGAGCGTCACCGTCTTCGTATAGGTGTTGTAGTCGTCCGCCTCCACGACGATCTGGTTGTCCCCGGGCGGCAGCTTCGCCTCCACGTTGCCCACGCCCAGCACGCGCGAGCCCACGCGCACCACCGCGCGCGACACGTTGCTCGCCACCTTGAGCATCGCGCGGGGCCTTGCCAGGGTCGTCACCCGCTTGGCCAGCGTCTCGCCCGCCTCGCGGATGAAGGTGCTGTCCGTCGGCTTGCGGCCCGTCACCACGTCCGTCTCCACCACGCCCCGGTCGCGGTCGAACGTCCACAACCGCAGCGTCCAGCCCTCGTCCTCCAGCGACAGGCGCGCGGTGGTGAGCAGGTCCGCGTCCAGCGTGTCCGCCGCGCCGCTCAGGCACGAGGCCTCCGCGCAGCGCAGCGTGGTCGCGTAGTCATTGCCGAGCTGCTGGCGGGCCTCGGCCGGAGTCGCCGCGCGCACCACCTTGCCGGTGCGGAACGCCACGCCCTGCAACCACCCCACCCACCTCTTGGAGGCCGCGGCGCCGGCGCGCTCGGGCGTGTCCAGGCCCACGAGCCCGAAGCGTGGCATGAGGTCCGCCCCGGGGCCCGAGCTGAGATCCAGCCCCATGGAGCCATCCGGAGGCGCTTCCTCGGAGGACTCCTCGGTCTGCTCGTTGGACTGCGGGGCGTTGGGGTCCGAGGAGAGATCCAACCCGAAACCACCCTGGGCCCTGGCCGGGCCGGAGGCCAGCGCGAGCAGGACGGCGGCGACGACGAAAGCGGTGCGCATGGGCCCCGTTCTACCCTGAACAGAGCCCGTTGCGGAGCACTCCGCGCGTCACGCCCCGCGCGAGGCCAGGTAGCGCGCCAGGGCCTGTGCCTTGGGCACCAACGTTTCCACCTCGATGAATTCCTCCACCGTATGGAAACCCTTGCCCCGGGGGCCGAGCCCATCGATGGAGGGAATGCCCATGGAGGACGAGGTGCTGGCGTCCGAGCCGCCTCCCACCAGGGGGGACTCGCCCCGGCCCAGCCCCGAGGCATGGGCACACGTCCCATACGCCTCCATCAGCGCCGCCGAGGCCTCGGTGCGCTCCAGGGGCTCGCGCGACACGCCCCCTTGCACCTCGATGCGGGTACCAGGCACCCCCGCCGCCGCTTCCTCGGCCGCATGGTGGAAGCGCCGCACCAGCTCCTCGCCGTCCGCGCGGGTGCAGAAGCGCAGGTCCACCTCCGCCACCGCCTGGTCCGGCACGGTGTTCTTGCCCTGTCCCCCCGTGACCTTGCCCACGTTGACGGTGAGGCCGCGCGGGTAGTCGGTGAGCTGCTGCACCCGATCCACGAAGCGGGCGATGGCCCAGAGGGCATTGGCGCCCTCGTGGTGGGCGTTGCCCGCGTGGGCCGCCTTGCCGCGCGCCGTCGCCACCGCCATGCCCGTGCCCTTGCGCCGGGTGATGATGGCGTCCCCGGCCCGGCCGGACTCGAAGACGAGACAGGCCTCGGCCCCGGCGATGGCCTCGCGGATGACGCCGATCCCCTCGGGCGACCCCACCTCCTCGTCCGCCACCACCACCAGGCGCAACGGGGGCAGCCGCCCCAGGCCCCCCGTCGCCGCGAGCGCCTTGAGCGCCCAGGCGATGACGACGAGCCCTCCCTTCATGTCCAGCACGCCCGGGCCGCGCCGCAAGGAGCCCTCGCGCCGGTAGCCCTCGAACTTGCCGGGGGGAAAGACCGTGTCCAGGTGTCCCACGAGCGCCAGCGGCCGGGCTGCCGGCCGTCCCTCGGAGCGGAAGACGAGATGATCCGCGTAGCGCTGGCTGGGCACCACCTCCGCCGCCAGCCCGGGGATGGCCAACTGCTCGCGCAACAGGGCCCCCACCCGGCGCCCGCCCTCCGGATTCTCCGTCCAGGAGTTCACCTCGACCAGGGCGGCGAGCGCCTCCTCCATCTCGCCCAGCCTGCCCACCAGCCAGTCCGCCGCTGCTTGACCACCCTCGTGCATCACCGCACCTCCTCTGCCCCGGGAACATCCCTCCCCGAGCGCTCCCACGCCAGCACCACGCCACGTCCCGGTCACCTGAACGACGCTCGGGCACCACGCCCTGCCCGTCTGCCCGGCGGGCCTCCCGGCGCGCGCCGTCCCCCTGGTCTGGGGGTGCTTGCCGGGAACCCGGATGCTTCGCACCTCAAGCCCAGGAGGAAGCACAATGGCGGACGCGCTGTGGATTCTGGTGGCCAATGCAAGCCGGGCCAGGCTCTTCTCGACGGACGAGCGGGCCGAGAAGTGGGACCTGCGTGAGGAGTTCTTTCACGAGGAAAGCCGTCAACGCTCCTCGGAACTGTTCCAGCAACCCGACAACCCCAACGCGGGTGCCCTGAGCAAGCCCCAACCCGAGAACCAACCCGATGCACGCCAGCAACTGGAGCACGAGCGCTTCGCCAGGCAGCTCGCCGAGCGGCTCGAGCGCGGCATCAATGACCGGGCGTTCGACCGGGTGGTGATCGCCTCGCCTCCAGGGTTCCTGGGCATGCTGCGCAAGGCCATCAGCCCCCGGGTCCAGCAGCGGCTGATGCTCGACATGCGGGCGGACTACACGCACGTGCCCGTCAAGGATCTGCCCGAGCGCATCCCCCTCACCTAGCAGGGGAGGCAACCAGCCGGCGCCCGCTGGGGCAGGGGCCCGGGCGGGACGGGGGACTTTCGGAGCTGTCGCGGCTTCGCCCCCCCTCCCGGGCAACCGAGGAGGCGACAGGGAGAGGAAGACCGGGCGGACTCCGTGGTACACGGAGGGTGGGGTGTTCCTGGGAGGCCGGAAGCGCCGGCCCCTTCCCCGCACGAAGGTTCCGAGATTCATGCGAGTTCCCCTGCTCAACTCCCTCAAGCTGCGCGGTCGGCTGACCTTATACGTCACCCTGCTGGCACTCATTCCCCTCGGCGTGACGTCCCTGGGAGGAGTGCTCTCCACCCAGTGGGTGCTCAAGGCGCAGGTGAACGAGATGCTGCGCATCGAGGCCGAGGGGCTGAAGGATCTGGTCGAGGCGTCCCTGGTGGAGCGCGAGACGAGCGTGCGCAGCTGGGCCGAGGACGCGCTGGTGCGCGAGGCGCTGCTCTCGGGCAGGCCCGAGCAGAGCGACGAGGTGCTCGTCCGTCTGCAATCGCACTACAACACCTTCGCGGGACTGGTGCTCTTCACCGACGAGGGCCGCGCGCTGTCCGCGAGCACGTCGGCGCTGCGCGATTCGTTCCAGGGCCAGGACGAGGCCGTGCGCGAGTCGGTCTGGTTCAGGGCCGCCCAGCAGGGCCAGTTCACCAGCTCGACGCTCACGCGGGAGGATCCCATCTTCGGCATGCCGGTGCTGCACCTGGCGGCGCCCGTGCTGGACCCGAGCAACGGACGTCGGCTGGGCGTGCTGCTCGCGGCGTATGACTGGGGACAGGTGGGCGAGGTGGTGAAGGCGGCGCTGGCGCGCGCCCGCGCTCGCAAGAACAACAGCTTCGCCCTGGAGGTGCGCTCCGCCTCGGGCACCGTGCTGTTCAACTCGCGCGGCCAGGAGGCCTGGAACGTGCCGGATGCGGTCACCGCCGAGGCCATCGATGACGATGTGCTCCGGGACGTGGGGGACGGCTGGCACTTCGTGGCGATGGCGGATCCCGCGGAGGTCCATGCCCCGGTCACCCGGATGCGCCAGGCCTTCCTGCTCAACCTGCTCGTCGTCGGCGCGCTCGTGAGCATGTGCGCCCTGGTGCTCGGCCGCACCATCACCCGGCCCATCGTGCAGTTGCACCAGGTGGTGCGCCACATCGTGCGCACGGGAGACCTCGCCCAGAAGCCCGAGGTGCACTCGCGCGACGAGGTGGGCGAGCTGGCCGAGTCCTTCCTGCAGATGGTGGAGAAGCTGCGCGCGACGACGGACAGCCTCCAGCGCGGCACGCGCGTGCTCACCGACACCGTGGCCGCGCTGACGCGCGCCGCCGAACAGGAGGAGAGCAACATCACCCGCCAGGCGGCGGCGCTGCAGCAGACGCAGGTGACGGCCCAGGAAATCAAGCAGACGTCGCTCCTGGCCGCGGAGCGGGCCGGGGCGGTGCTCCAGGTGGCCTCACGCGCCGAGGAGCTGGGCAAGGGTGGCGTGCGAGCCCTCACCGAGAGCATGAGCGGCTTCGAAACCCTGCGCGCGCAGGTCGACGAGATGTCGGTGCAGATCGGCCAGCTCAACGAGCGCGCCCAGCGCATCGGCGGCATCACCCTGACGGTCAAGGGGCTCGCGGACCGCTCCAACATGCTCGCGCTCAACGCCGCCATCGAGGCGGTGCGCTCCGGCGAGCACGGCAAGGGCTTTGGCATCGTGGCCAAGGAGATCCGCACGCTCGCCAACCAGTCCATCCACTCCACCGAGCAGGTGGGCTCGCTCCTGGAGGACATCACCCAGTCCATCCTCAAGACGGTGGAGCTGAGCGAGCAGGGCCAGAAGCGCATGGACAGCGGCCTCGCCCAGGTGCGCAGCAGTGGCGACAGCATCCAGGCCCTCAGCGGCATCGTGCAGGACAACATGAGCGCCGTGCGGCAGATCGCCCACGCCGTGAATCAGCAGAACGCGGGCATCCAGGAGATCTTCAACGCGCTCACGGACATGTCCAGCCTGATGCACGAGACCATGTTGGGACTCCAGGCCACCCAGAGCGTCACGGGCGAGCTGCGCGAGGTGGCCCAGCAGATGGAGAAGGTGGCGAGCAGCTACCGCGTGTAGCCGCCCGGTGGTACGAGGCGGGCCATGTCCCCACGCCTCCACGCGGTCATCCTGGATCTCGGCAACGTCCTCGCCTTCCACGACAACGCCCTGCTCTTCCGACGTCTGGGAGAGCGCGCGGGCCTGAATGCCCAGGACGCCGAGCGCCGCCTGTCCGGCGCGGGCTGGACGGCGGCCAACCGGGGACAGCTCGACGCCGAGGGCATCCGCGGCGACGTGTGCGGGGCGCTCGGGGTGGACCTGCCCATGGACGAGTTCAACGCCCTGTGGAACTGCCACTTCACGATTCACGAGGCGGTGCTGCCCCGGGTGGAAGGGCTGGTGGGGCGGGTGAAGCTGGTGCTGCTGTCCAACACCAACGTGCTGCACGTGGAGTGGCTGCGGCCCCGGCTGCCCCTCCTCGAGCGGTTCGACCACCTGGTGCTCAGCTGCGAGGTGGGCCTGGTGAAGCCCGAGCCCGCCATCTACCAGGAGGCCCTGCGGCACGCGGGCTGCGCGCCCCAGGAGGCCGCCTTCTTCGACGACGTGCCCGCGTATGTCGAGGCGGCGAACGCCGTGGGCCTCCAGGGCCACGTCTTCACCACCGCCGCCGCCTTCGACGCGCAGCTGCGGGCGCTCGGGCTGTAGCGGGCACTACTTCGCTTAGCGCGCCAGGGGCGACTCGTGACGGGCGGCCTCCGTCCAGGCCTTCAGCGCCGGTAGGGCGAGCACCGCGTCCCGGTAGGCGGCGCCCACCGCGTCCAGCTCCACGCCATGGGTGACGAAGCGCGTGACGACGGGCGCGTAGAAGGCGTCCGCGATGCTGAAGTCCCCGAAGAGGAACGGCCCGCCCTGTCCGAAGCGCGAGCGGCAGTCCTTCCAGAGCGAGGTGATGCGCGCGATGTCCTCGGCGACTCCCGGGGCGCGCCCCTGTCCCGGCTTGCGGGCGTGCAAGTCCATGGGCATGTGGGTGCGCAGCATGGCGAACCCCGAGTGCATCTCCGCGGTGACGGCACGCGCCACGGCCCGCGCCTCGCGCGCCTGGGGCCACAGCCGCGCCTCCGGGAACTGCTCCGCGAGGTACTCGCAGATGGCCAGCGAATCCCAGAGCACCAGCTCACCATGCTGGAGCGCCGGCACCCGTCCACTGGGCGAGTACTTCGCGATGTGGCTGGCCGTGTCCGGCTGGCCCAGGGGGATCACCACCTCGCGGAAGGGCTGCCCGGTGTGGGCGAGCGCGAGATAGGGCCGCAGCGACCAGGAGGAGTGGTTCTTCGAGCCGACGACGAGGGTGAGTTCGTTCATGGGGGCGCACCTTAGCGCCCCCGTTCGCCCGCGCGGGGGCTCAGCTTCGGCTGGGCAACAGCCCGCGCAGACGCGCCACCCACGAGCGCGGGCGGCGCACGGGCGGATCAATCCGGTAGACGGGCACCGGCAGGCGGATCTTCTTCAAGTCGCTGCGGCCCAGGCGCACCATGGCGGCCTCGACCTGGAGGCCGCGCACCTGCCGCGCCACCGGCTCACTGACATAGAGGGTCCCGGGCCGCGCGAGCGACTCCAGGCGGGCGGCCAGGTTGACGCCCTCGCCGAACACGTCTCCATCCTGGTGCACCACCGAGCCCAGGTGGATGCCGATGCGCAGTTGCACCCGGCGCTCGTCCGGCACGCACTCGTTGCGAGCGTTCAGCGCCGACTGCAACTCCAGCGCGCAGGCCACCGCCGGAAGCGCTTCGTCGAACTCGACGAGAAAACCATCCTCCAGCCGCTTGATCTCCCGTCCGCCATGACCAGACAGCAGGCTGCGCACGAGCCGTCCATGCTCCTCGCGCAATTCGTTGTTGAGCGACTCGTCCCGACGAGCCTCGGTGCTCAGCTCCACCATGTCCGTGAACATGATGGCCGCGATCCTGGGGGGCTCCGCTTGTTGCGCATCCACCATCATCCGCGATCTCCCTCCCCCCCAGACCTGGCGAATGTTACCTCATGAACACTCGCCTGCATCCACCGGCGCTCCTCGGAGGAGCGAGCACCGGAGCCTGCCCATTGAGGCCGGAACGGTGCGAGCCCGTCCCGCCAGCAACCCACCTTTCGAGTACGATGAAGCTAGCCCATCCCCCGCGCGAGCAACAACCGGGGGTCCTCACCTGGAGTGGGAAGCCGTCGAGGACGTGACAACCCGCGTCACGCACATCCATCCGTGAGTGTTGAGCCACCCACCATGTCCGCTCCCGACAGCCCGCAGGACGATCGGACCCCGCCGTGGACGCCCATGTGGCTCGCACTGGGCGTGTTGTTGATGGCCACCGCGGCGCGTCATGAACGGGGAGTGTTGGCCGCGCTCGCCACGCTCGTGCTGCTGCCCAGCTTGTGGCGGGTGCTCACACGTCGGTGGGTGCGAGGGGATGTGGTGCGCGGGCTCGGCATGGGATTCATCACGAGCCATGCCCCCTTGCTGCTGGGCGCGTGCTCCACGCTCGGCCGGCCCGAGTGCCGCATCCACCTGTGCATGGAGGGAGTGCTCGCGGGAGTGCCCTATGTGCCCTGGGCGGGAGTGCTCGGCACCCTGCTCTACTGGGCCTGGACCACGCCACCTCCGGAGCCGCGGGATCCTCCGATGCTGCCCCCGGATTGACGAGAGAAGGGCTGTCGCCGGAGTTCAGCGAGCGCGATCGAAATACCGAGCCAGTCGGCGATGCCGATGCGCGAAGAACGCCGACACCACGCGCGCGAGGACAGGTCATGCCCACGTCAGTCCCCATCGCGGCACGAACGTGATCCGATCCGTGATCTCGGTCGAGCCGCCCCGCGCGACGAGGCAGCGCTCGTGTTCCCAGTACCGCATGCTCGCCATGGTCGACTTCTCGTGAAAGCGATGGCCCAGCTCCAGCTCGGCGATGGTCAAGTCATCATAGTCAAAGGGCAGCACGCCGAAGAGCCTCAACCACGCGCGGCCAAGCGGCACCCCCACGGGTACGGTCTCGAGCTGGAGTGCGCCCACTCCGCGCGGAGCGCTCATCGTGAGCCACGGTCGCATCTCGTCGTTGATCCCTTCATGACTCGCGATGCGCTCCCACACGAGCCGAAGGGTCGCGTTGATCGTGCTCGTCCTCTCGAGGACCGTGGCCGATTCATTCATAGGTGTTCGTGAACCCTATCCGTGAAGCATCAATCGTCGAAGTCGCCGCCATCTCCGCAGTCAATATCCTCCCCCTCCGTTTCGCCGCGTCGCAGGTCGAAGCTGCAATCGACCGCACTCCCATCGTCGAAGCGCATCTGAAACGAGCCCTGTTGACGAGGTGGCACGCTGTGGAGCGTGATGGTTCCCGACGAGAAGGAGGGCCGGGACGTGGGGCTCAGCAGCTCCCACGACCGGAGAATGGTCGACTCCGAGGTCGGCGGCAACGGATAGGTCGCCGTGGTGTAGGCCACCATCCCGCCGACATTCGACCATGGACCCACGCCACGGATCTTCATCGCGCCCCCACCGGAGGAGAGCTCGAAGATGGCGGTATCCACCGTGGCGCAGGACGTCTTGCGGATGCGGTGAATCTGGCTTGCCTCTGAATCGATAGGCCCATCCACGGGGGTGGTGCCAATCCGCCCCGTGCATTGGCCCGTCGATGGACCACCATCGCCACAGGCGGCAACGGAGAGCGAGAGGAACAACCCCCAGAGGCATCGTGCGACAAGCGACATATGTGACTCTCCTCGAACCGGCGGAGCCTCATGCTCGCCGTTCCGCATGACGGGAAACAACGGGCACCGTGGGCCCGAATCCGACGCCCGAGTCGGTCCCATCCGCACGGGCATCCACACGTCCACACGTCGGCCGTTCACCCGGCCCGCTGCCTCGACAGGACACTCGCGGCCAGCCCATGCAGAGAACGTCTCAGGAACGGGATGCGCCACGGCCGTACAATCCAGGCTCCTTGCGAACCATCAACTCATGAGCCGCCAGGTAGTAATCCTTCGCCTTCGCGGGATCTCGCTCGTACAGGTCGAGGAAGGCACGAGCGCATCTTGAATGCGGGAAGCTGTTGCCACGTGCCGCCGCAAGCACTTCCCTGGCGCGCTGGCGCTGCTCCGGTGTCCCCTCCTGCATACGCTCAAGATTCTGCCACAGCAAAACCAACAGGTGAGCCCGCCCATCGCGCAGCTCAGTTCGGAGGTGTAGCCGGAAGAAGTCGATGGTCACCTGTGCTCGTTTCCGGTCATGGCCTCCGCGCTTCGTCGGCACGGGGAGGATACCCTCGAAGGTGATGAGTTCCTCGGGAGAGGGATCCGCCACGCCAAGCGGGAAGATGAGCAGTGGCTTCTCCTCCGCATTCAGCTTCGCGATGTCACTGCCCTCGTCCGACGGCTCGCCGTCGATGGGGAAGTGGTCGGCCTTGAGAGGCGAATTGCAGACCTTGCAGGTGACGACGTAGTTACGGGGGTCATGCGCGAGCAGTGGATAACCCTTGGGGTTTCCGCTACGAACCTTGTACCGGATGCGAAGTTCCTTGGCGGTCTTCTCATCGGGCCAGGGCATGACGCGACTCTTCGGCCTGAAGTGCTCGACGTCGTACTCGATGTTCGCATGCGCCCCCTCGGCCATGGGGCGCTCGCAGTAGGCACATTTGTGGTGTTGCAGCGCCATGTAGACGCTTTTCACCTCACTCCAGATGCCCTCACCAGTGAAACGCTTCTGCTTCCGTGCTTGCTGCGTTCGCTTCGCAGCGCGCTCGCGCCAGCCCGGAACCCTCTGCTCGATGAAACGGTCCAGTTCTTGGGAAGTGACAGAAATTCGGATCATCGGTCACTTCCGGACCGGTCGACGAGAAGCCTTGCGTTTGACTTTCGCGCTCTTCGTCGACGTTCTTGAGATAGGCTTTCTCACGGACGATTCTTTTGCAGGTTGCTTTTGCGGCTTGAGAACTCCTGGTTTCGAGCTGATCTCCCATACTCGTACCATACTGTCGCCAGAGGCACTCGCCCCCCTGAGACCTGTTGAGTCCCACGCCACGCCAATCACATCATCCTCATGGCCTCGCAGGGCCGACAACTCCCGGCCCATTTCCCCGTCCCACACCCGCACCGTCTTGTCCCAGGAGGCACTGACCACCCTACGGCCTGTTGGGTCCCACGCCACACCAATCACTTTGTCCTCATGGCCTCGCAGGACCGACAACTCCCGGCCCGTTTCCCCATCCCACACCCGCACCATCTTATCCAAGGAGGCACTGGCCACCCTGCGGCCTGTTGGGTCCCACGCCAAGCCAACCACCACGTCCTCATGGCCTCGCAGGACCGACAACTCCCGGCCCGTTTCCCCATCCCACACCCGCACCATCTTGTCCAAGGAGGCACTGGCCAACCTGCGACCTGTTGGGTCCCACGCCACGCAAACCACAGCGTCCTCATGGCCTCGCAGGACCGACAACTCCTGGCCCGTTTCCCCGTCCCACACCCGCACCGTCTTGTCCCAGGAGGCACTGGCCAACCTGCGACCTGTTGGGTCCCACGCCACACCAATCACTTTGTCCCCATGGCCTCGCAAAACCAACAACTCCCGGCCCGTCTCCCCGTCCCACACCCGCACCGTCTTGTCCCAGGAGGCACTGGCCAACCTGCGACCTGTTGGGTCCCACGCCACGCAAACCACAGCGTCCTCATGACCTTGCAGGACCGACAACTCCCGGCCCGTTTCCCCATCCCATACCCGCACCGTCTTGTCCCAGGAGGCACTGGCCAACCTGCGACCTGTTGGGTCCCACGCCACCTCAGCTACCCTAGATTCATGGCCTCGCAGAACCAGCAGTTCGCGGCTTGAGAGTTCAGACACCGGGGCATCCTCCGCCACAGCTCCACCCGCGACCATCCGCATGAAGCGCAGTGCGTCCTCCGCTCCCCCCTCACGGGCCTTGTCGGCCACATCCTTGAGCCGTTCGAAGAAGCGCTCGTCCCGTGAGGACTCAAGCCCGAAAGACTGGCTCGTGAGGATCTGATCCGCGCTCAAGCCGTAGAGTTCCTCGCCGGGTCGCATCACCTCCGTGGCCGTCACACCACCTGCCCGTTCGCGCTCTTCCAGCAGGAGCACGTTCTGGGAGGAGAGTGTGCTCACGACGAGCGGACTGTGCGAAGTCAGGACGAATTGGAGCCGAGGAAACGCACGCGACAGACTGGGAACCAGGTGGCGCTGCCACTCCGGATGAAGGTGCAGATCCACCTCATCCACGAGCACAACCCCTCGCATATCCACCAGCCGCTGACCTTTCTTGCAAATCAGATGAAGGTGGTACAGCACATCCCCGACCCAACAAAGGAAGGCCCGGTAACCATCGGAGAGCGCGGGGAAAGGCAATACGGAACCGCCCCGTTGAAACAGGCTCTCCGGGTCCTCGCGGTCATCCCACTTCCCGAGCATCTTCGTGCCCTCGGGGAGGAGCTCGTTCATCAAGTTCACGATCTCCTGGTGCCGCTTCTTGTCCTTGCGCGCCACCTGCGGCAACCAGGCGGCCAGGGGCATGAGCGTCATGTGCTCCTCGAAGAGCCCCGCCACCCGGCGGTAGCGAAGGATCCGCTCCTTGGCGCGGCCCTCCACGCTGCCCGCTCCCGTCTCCACCCGGCGCGTCGCGCCATAGCCCAGCACCAGGAAGGCAGGGGACTCTTCGTCCCAGAGACGGATGTGCCAGGACGGCGGCTTGTCCTCGATCAGGAAGCGATCCGTGTACCCACGGGGTGAGGCCACGAGGGTGGCCGCGATCTCCTCATCCGTCCCCTCCCCCAGTCCATCCTGCTCATGCAGGACGACGTGGGCCTTCACCCGCGCTTCGGTGGGACGACCCTTGACCCTCCGGACCAGCGCATAGGGGACGTAGCCCGACCCCATGGCGAGGACGGGCGCGAGGGTACTCAGCGCCACGGCCCGGAGCACACTCGTTTTGCCCGACCCGTTGCTACCCAGCAGCAACGTGACGTTGTCCAGGTACGGCACGCCCGTGGGGGCGGGTGGGGCCCCATCGCCCGGATGGCACAGCGGCAGTTCCACCGACTCGAAGCTGCGAAGGTTCTGGATGGTCAGCGAACGGACGTACATGGCGCCCTCCACTGTCGCTTAAAACCTCAGTGACGGGTCCATGCAAGCCGCAAGCACGCGCAGGCCCCCCCTCCAGAGGCCCAAGTGCCCGGTAATCTCGATTCCCGCCGCCCCACCCGACCGAGCGAACGAGCCCCGCGCTAGTGGCGCTGGACCTCACTCAGCACCCCGAGGGGCGGCGAAGGGCATCCTCAGCGGGCTCGCCGCGACCGTGCCGCTCGGTCGATCAACGCCTGGTAGGCGAGCGCTCCGGGAATGCAGCCCACCATCCAACAGCCAAAGGCCTCGATGAAGAAGAAGCGCTCCCGCCCGGCGATCCAGAAGTGGATGAGCAACATCCCCCCCACGCTGGCCAGTGCACCGCCGAGCAGACCCGCGTACGCCGGGGCCCGGCCCAGGCCGAAGAGCATTCCCCCAAGCGCACCGCCGAGCGTGCAGACCCCAAGGACGAACCATCGGTCCACATCCGGGTCCCCTCCGAAGCCCGCCACCTCCTGGGCTCCGAATATCGCGGGCAGGAACAGCAGCAAGAACCCCACCTGGTTGAGGCGGGTGGCACCGTCCTCACGGTGCATCGCGAACGGATGAACGGGGTCTTTCAATCAGGACTCCTCGAAGCGCATCTTCATGATGCTCGGCTCCACCGGCATCCTCGTCAAGAGACTGGACGTCACCAAGCCCGTCGGAAAACGAACGTGCTGGCGGCTCCCCACCCACCTTGATAAGTTGTCCTGCCTATGCGCCTGCTCCTACCTTTCCAGTCCGCACTGTTTGTCGTCCTCGTGGCGTCAGCCGCCCTGGCAGGCGAACGAGAGAAGTGCGCGCTCCGCACCGTTCTGCTCTCGGAGCACCCCGAGCGCGACACCCACCGCATCTACGTGAAGGGGCAGGTCGTCACGACGCTCCGGTTCGAAGCGCTCGTCGACCCGGGCAAGACAAAGATGCTCGGTTGGGAAGGCCGGCTTGAGCCCTTGGCTGTCGTTCGTAACAAAGTCATCCTGGAGCCTCTCCACGACCTCAACGACGACGAAGCCATCCCCATGGTCGTGACGTTGGTGGATGGAACAGAAGTGCCGTTTCTCCTGAGGCCCCCGCGTCATGAGGACTGGGGTTGGACGGACCAGCAGGTGGACGTGTTCAAGAATCGCGAGAGCTATGCGGCCATGCACGCGGCCCTGCGCGACGCGCTCGAGAAGAACGAGACGCTGACCAGCGAGAATGAGCGTTTCCGAAAAGAAGAAACCTCCGAGGACCACGCCCTTGCCGCTCTGCTGGCCTCGGGTGCGCTCGAGCAGACGCCGTTCACTCTCGAGGAAGCGTTCTCGGGCAAGGACGAGGACTCAAACGTCCGGGCATCGGTGTTTCGAGGCAAAGGCAAAGTCGCCGTCGTCTTCAAGGTCAAGAACCTCCACGCGGAGAACCCGTGGAGCGTGCAGCGGGTCCAGCTCTCCACCCTGCCTGACGGCAAGGAGCGGTCCGTGGCTGTCCGCTCCTCCGTCCGAGAAATCCCACCCGGAGGCGCTGGAGTGGTCGCGATTGTCGCTGACGGAAGCGCGTTCATGGACGAAGGTGTCTTGAAAGACCTCTCTCTCGAGGTCTACCGCCAGGACGGCCAACGACAAGCATACGTCACGCTGGATCACCGGCTCATTGCGAGATAGGAGCGGAGAACATGGTTCCCAACAAATTCGCGCTCCTGGGCTGCGCCCTCCTCCTCGTCATGTCCTCCGGCTGTCCTGGAACCGCCACGGGGGGCGTGGCCCTTCGTCCTGACGGCACGCCGGGACCCGAGAAGTGCCCAGAAGAATCCAAGAAGGCGATGAGCTATCTCCGCATGTTCGTGGGGGAAGGGGGCTGGGTGCAGATCGATGCGAATCAGTCGAGCGCTCGGACCATCACCCTCTACGAAGGCCCCATCGAGAGCGTGCTGGAGGACAACCTCGGGCTGCTCGAATCACCGGCCCGGCTCTACGGCCGGGTCTGGACCAGCGGGCCCCAAGCCACCCTCCGCTACTACGAGGCCCAGCCGATGAAGGGTGGAGCCAAAATCCCCATCTGCGCGGTGGCACGGCTCGGCTTCGAGCAGCTCCGGAAGCGGCCCGAGTCCAAGCCTGGAACGGCCCTCCTGGATTCCTCCAGCGCGGCCGTCTTCATCGTGGACGAATTCCGCTAGACACCTGCCGCTCACTCATTGACGCGGACCCGAGGAGGCGTCAGTCCCGGGGTGGTTCGTCCGCGCCAGGCACCGGAATCTCCTCGCCCCGAAGGCGTGCCCGGAACACCGCGGCCCGCATCAGGAACAGGGTGGTGACCGGCACGGTGAGCGCGATGAACACCGCGATGAGCAGCGCATGAAGGTAGAGCTGGCCACGTTCGAAGGAGACCTGCACCGCCGTCGCGAGCGTGAAGCCCCAGGTTCCCAGCGTCGTGCCCAGGGTGGGCGCGTGGACGCGCTGGAAGAAGCTCCTCAGTCGCAGCACCCCGAACGAACCAATCAGTGCCGCCAGCGCGCCCACCACCACGAGCAACGCGGTCAGCGCATCCACCCACGCCGGAGCCCACGTGTTCATTCGATGATCTCCCCGCGCAGGAGGAACTTGGACATCGCCGTGGAGCCCACGAACCCGAAGAGGGCGATCAAGAGCGCCGCCTCGAAGTAGGAGCTGCTGCGATAGACGAGCCCAAGCGCGAGGATGACCAGCATCGTGTTCTGGTACAGACAGTCGAACGCCAACACGCGGTCCTCCGCCCGGGGCCCAACAATCATCCGTGCCAGCGCCAGCATCATCGCGAAGGCAAGACAGCCGAGGGCGAAGACCAGCGCCCAGGAGAGCAGAGGGCTCATTCGAAAATCTCCCGGAGCGGACGCTCGTAGTGCTGCTTGATGAAAGCCACCAGTTCCGCATCGCTCTGCATGGCGAGCACGTGCAGGAGCAGGACGCGATTGTCCGCCGACAACTGCGCCCAGACGGTGCCCGGAATGAACGTGACGATCATCGCCAGCACGGCCAATCCGTTCGGATCCCTCAGCTCGAGCGGAATGAGAACGAAGCCGGAGCGGATGCCGCGCGAGCGCCGTGTGAGAATCATCCACGCCACCTCGGCGTTCGACCGGAGCATCGCGAGCACCACCCGGCAGAACAGGCGGACCATGACGAGGGGCCTGCGCAACCGCACGGGGGTGGGCCTGAGCCCGAGGGTCACCGCGGGCCAGAACACCGCCAGGGCGGCGCCCAGCACCAGCGTCCCCGCGCTCAACGACTGCATGAGCAGGATCCACAGCAGGAGCAGCGCCACCGAGAGCGCGGGGGAAGGCAGCAGCCTCCTCATCGCCCTGCCTCCGACGCCGTGGCGGACGGCCGCACCTCGGCTCCGAGCACCGCGTCGATGTACCCGCGGCGGTCATAGAGGGACTGGGCCGTTGCGCGCGCGAACTCCATCGCGGGTCCCGCCGCGAGCGTCAGCACTCCGCACGCGGTGAGGAGCGCCACCACGGGTAGTCCCTCCGGCGCGCGGACCCGAGGTGGCTCGCGCTGCATCTCCGACCAGAAGGTCCGGATTCCCGTTCGCGTGAGCGCGACGAGGGTGAGCAGGCCGCAACCCAGGAGCACGCCGGTGAACAACCAGGCACGGGCGGAGAAGGGCCCGCTCCCCTCGCTCGACCCGAGCGCCGCCGACAACATGCCGAGCTTGCCGAGGAAGGTGGGCAGGGGAGGCAAGCCGGAGGTGAGCAGCGCGCACGCGATGAAGGCCATGCCCAACAATGCGGTGGAGGCGGGGAACGGCAGGGCGACGAGCGGCTCCTCCGCGTCGTCGAGGTTGACCTCCTGCGTTTCGAGCGTCGCGCTCAAGAAGGGCGCCTCGTCCACGACGGTCGCGCCCGCGCGCCAACGCTCGACGAGGTCGACGAGCAGGAAGAACACACCGGAGGCCAGCGTGGAGCCCACCAGGTAGAACATCGCGGAGCCGAGGACGGCTTGCTCGCCCAGCCCGAGCGCGGCCAGGAGCGTTCCGGAGGAGACCATCACCCCCGCCGCCGCCTGGACCGCGAGCCGCTGCGAGGCGAGCATCCCCAGAGCCGCGAGCACCGCGGAGACCACTCCGAACACGAGCAGACCATCCGCGCCAAACCCCGCCAGCGGCCCCCCGGCGAACATCAACGTCCAGAGCCGCACCAGGGCGTAGATGCCGACCTTCGTGAGCACCGCGAACATCCCCGCCACGGGCGGAGTCGCCGACGCATAGGCGGGAACGAGCCAGAAGTTGAGCGGCCAGATCCCCGCCTTGGCCAGGAACGCCACCGCGAGGATGGCCGCTCCCGCGTCGATGAGGTGCCGGTTGGCCACATTCCCCTCGGACAGGCGCGCGGAGAGCTCCGCCATGTTGAGTGTCCCCGTGACGCCGTAGATCATCGACACGCCGATGAGGAAGAGGGACGAGGCGGCGAGGTTCACCGCCACGTAGTGCAAGCCCGCGCGGACCCGTGGCCTTCCGGAGCCATGCAGCAACAGACCGTACGAGGCGGCGAGCAAAATCTCGAAGAAGACGAAGAGATTGAAGACGTCCGCCGTCAGGAACGCGCCGGAGAGCCCCATGAGCTGCAACTGGAAGATCGAGTGGAAGTGAACACCCGCGCGGTGCCAACGCGTGAAGGCGAAGCAGAGCGCGCAGGCGCCCAGGCTCCAGGTCAGCACCAACATCCCCGCCGACAGCCGATCCACCGCGAGGGTAATCCCGAACGGCGCGGGCCAGTTGCCGGGGAGGTAGGCCACGACGCCGTATTCGTCCACCCACGCCAGGAGCGCCGCCGAGACCGCGAGCCCCAGGAGCGCGGAGCTCATCCCCACCACCAGCTTGGCGGGACGCTTCCCCTCGCCCATGAGGAGCATCACCGCCGCGCTCAACATGGGCAGGAGGATGGGAACCACCATCAGGTGCGGCATCAGGTCTTGAACGAGCGCTTTCATGCTTCGTTGCCGTCCACGTGGTCGGTCCCGGTCATCCCGCGCGAGGCCAGGGTGATGACCAGGAGCAGGGCCGTCATCGCGAAGCTGATGACGATGGCGGTCAGCACGAGCGCCTGAGGTACCGGATCCGTGTAGTGGGCGAGGTCCCGCGGGACGCCGTCCACGAGGATGGGCTCCTTGTCGATGACCAGACCGCCGATGCTGAAGATGAAGAGGTTGACCGCGTAGGAGAGGAGCGACAGGCCAACGACCAGCTGGAACGTGCGGGGCCGGAGAAGGAGCCAGACGCCCGAGCCGGTCAAGATGCCGATAGCGATCGCGAGCACCACCTCCATCAGTCACCTCCCGAGGCCCGGTGAGCACGGATCGACTGGTGGGCGATCGCCACGAGGATGAGCAACGTGGAGCCCAGCACCAGACAGAACACGCCCAGGTCGAAGAACATCGCGCTTCCGATGTGGAGCTCGCCCAGCACCGGCACGCTCACGTGGAAGGTGTGCGAGGTGAGGAGCGGATACCCGACCACGAACGATCCCGAGGCCGTGCCGAGAACAAACAGGAGACCGACGCCGATCAGCACGCGCGGCGCGAGGCGCAGCCGCTGCTCGACCCACTCGGTCCCGGAGACGATGTACTGGAGCAAAAAGCCCACCGACATCACCAGCCCCGCCACGAACCCACCCCCTGGCGCGTTGTGCCCACGCAGGAAGAAGAACGCCGCCACGACTCCCGATACGGGCAGCAGCAGGCGGACCAGCACCGCCGGGACCATCAGGTACCCCACCGCCGTGTCCTGCGCCATGCGTGGGTTCACCAGGTCCGTGCGCAGGTCCTTCGGCAGCGCCTGCTGCTGTGGCGGAAGCTCCATCACCTCGTGCGCTGGCCGGAAGCGCCGCAGGAGCGCGTAGACCGTGAGCGCGACGAGTGCCAGCACCACCCCTTCCCCGAAGGTGTCGAACCCGCGGAAGTCCACCAACATCACGTTCACCACGTTCCGCCCGCCTCCGCCGCTCAGCGCGTTCTCCAGGAAGAAGGAGGTGCGCTCGGGGAGTTCGCGCGTCATCACCGCGTAGGCGAGGAGCGCCATGGCGCAACCGGCGCTCACCGCGATGAGGAAGTCGCGGGCTCGCCGGCCCCTGGCAATCCGCCGGGTATGCGCGTCGTACACGCCGCGAGCCGGCTCTCGCGGTGGGAGCCACCTGAGCCCGAGCAGGATGAGCAGCGTCGTCACCACCTCGACGGTGAGCTGGGTGAGCGCCAGATCCGGAGCGGAGAACCAGATGAAGGTGACACAGCTCACCGCGCCCGCGGTCCCCGAGAGCATCAGCGCGGCGAGCCGGTGGAACTTCGCCTGCCATGCCGCCCCCAGCGCCGCGACGCCGCCCACCACCCAGAGCGCGATGAACACCGGAGAGAGCGGCACCCGTGGACGATCCCCCTTGCCTAGCCCCCCCCAAAGCGCCAAGACGCCCACGAGCAGCGTGACCAGCACCATCGCCAACAGCTGCCGCTGGAGCCCCGTGGTGAGCAGCCAACGGCGAAGCCATCTGCTCAGCGCGGTGAGCCACGCCAGCAGTGAGGTGAAGAGCCTCGCGCCATCGAACCGCTCCACGAAGCGGCCTCCGAGGCGCACCCGCCCCGCCTCCAGCCTCTGGACCAGCAGGTACAGCACCCCGCCACCACCGAGCGCCAGCGCGCTCATGAGGAGCGGGGGGGTGAACCCATGCCAGATCTTGAGGCTGTACGGAGGAACCTGCCCACCCACGACCGACCGGGACGCGGCCTCGAGGATGGGACCGATCGACACCGCTGGCGCCACCCCCACCACCAGGCACAGGAGGACCAGCACCTCGGCGGGGACGCGCAGCCAGTTGGGAGGCTCCTCCGGGGCACGTGGGGTGTTCAGCGCGCTGACGGGCCCGAAGAACACCTTCACCGCGAACCGGAGCGAGTAGGCGACGCTCCCCATGCCGGCCAGGGTCGCCGCGACCGGCAGGCCCCACTGGACGGCGGGGATGGCGTCGATGAAGACGGTCTCGGCGAAGAACATCTCCTTGGACAAGAAGCCATTGAGCAGCGGGACTCCCGCCATCGCCGCCGTGGCGACGAGCGCGAGCGTGCCGGTGATGGGCATGAAGCGGAAGAGCCCCGACAGCCGCCGGATGTCCCGCGTCCCCGTCTCATGATCGATGATCCCCACCGCCATGAACAGCGACGCCTTGAAGGCCGCGTGGTTCATGAGGTGGAACACCGCCGCCACCGCCGCGAGCGGGCTGTTGAGCCCCAGCAGCAACACCACCAGCCCGAGGTGCGAGATGGTGGAGTAGGCAAGCAGTCCCTTCAGGTCGTTCTGGAACAGCGCCGCCCACGCGCCGAGCAGCAGCGTGACGAGCCCCGCGGAGCCGGTGAGCCAGAACCACGTCTCCGTCCCCGAGAGCACCGGCCACAGCCGCGCCAGCAGGAACACGCCCAGCTTCACCATGGTCGCCGAGTGCAGATACGCCGACACCGGCGTCGGAGCCGCCATCGCGTTCGGGAGCCAGAAATGGAAGGGAAACTGGGCGCTCTTCGTGAACGCGCCAAGAAGGAGGAGGCCCAACGCCACGGGGTAGAGCGGGTGGGCCTTGATCCGCTGCGCGCTCCCGAAGAGGGCCTCCAGTTCGTAGCTGCCGGCCACCTGGCCGAGCACCAGCAATCCCGCCAGGAGGCACAGGCCTCCCATGCCGGTGACCGTGAGCGCCATCCGAGCCCCGCGCTGTGCGTCCTTGCGCTGGTTCCAGTAGCCAATGAGCAGGAACGAGAAGAGGGAGGTCAGCTCCCAGAAGAAGGCCAGCTGCAGCAGGTTTCCCGAGAGGACCACGCCCAGCATCGCCCCCATGAAGGCCAGGAGGAACGCGAAGAACCTCGGCACGGGATCCGACGGCGAGAGGTAGTAGCGCGCATACAGCATCACCAGCGCGCCGATGCCCAGGACGAGCACGCAGAATGTCCAGGACAGGCCGTCGAGCCGCAACACGAGGTTGAGCCCGAGCGAGGGCACCCACGCGAAGTGCTCGACCCGCGTGCCTCCGCCCTGGACGCTCGGGAAGTGGAGCGCCACGCCCACCAGGCCCACCAGTGCCGTGAGGCCCGAGAGCCCCGCCGCGCGATTCCGGGCACTCGTGGGCAGCAGTGCCGCGATGACACCGGAGACCCAGGGAATGACCAGGAGCGCAAGGAGTGGCATCAGGGACCAACCATCGCGCCAGACTGTGCGTTCCCACCCGAGAAAGAAAGGCGACAGCCATATGGCGTTGGGTACTTGGCAGATGGAACGTGTCCCAGCGCCGCGACGCGTGCCTACTTCTTGCTGGCGGGATCCATCCCCGGAGGCAATCCCTCCACGAGCAGCAGGTCCGTGGAGCTGCTCGCCTGACGCATCGCCTTGGCGGGGGCGTACTCGGGAGAGTTCCACCACTCCCGGGCCCGTTCCACGGTGGGGAACTCGAGGAGGGCGATCCGCGTCGGGCTCCACGTGCCCTCGAGCGTCTCCGTCGCGCCCCCACGCGCCAGATATCGGCCTCCATAGGCGGCGATCGTTGGCGGCGCGAGCTGCTTGTAGCGCTCGTAGGTCTCCGCGTCCTTCACGGTGATGTCGATCATCACATAAGCAGGCATTCGTTGTCCTCTTGTCGGGTCAGGAGCCCGTGTTCCGGGTGGATGGAGCCATCAGTATACCGTCTCGCAGAGTGTCATCGACTCCATCACGACCGTGCCCCGTGACAACACGGTGCTCGAATCGCTCAGGAGCGATCCTGTCTACGTCGTGATTGGAGGTCGGAAGTGGCACATCACCAGCCCCGAGGAACTCGGCTATTGGGGCGGAGCCTCCGCGGTGAACATTGCTCAGTCCCGCCGTGCAGCGCCGAACCGTAGGGTGCGGATGACCTCGAAGGGTCCATTTCCCTCACGCGCGATGAGGCAGATCTCCGTTGCTTGGAACACAAGCGGGGTCCACGTCTCGCTCAACCGCGCCTGGAGCGCCGCGACCTGCTCGGCGCTTGCGGACTGGCCCACGCTGAGGTGCGGTGTGAATCCGCTCGAGAAGCGCGAAGTATGGGAGTACTCCGGGGCGGCGGCCTGGAGCGTGGCCTGGACGCGGGCGAAGGCTTCGCGAGGCTCGGGAGCGAGCCAGAGGGTGCTGCGATCGGAGCGGTGCTGAAAGACGCGGAACGAGGCGAGGGTCACCTCGAAGGGGCTCAGCCAGGCGCAGGCGGCTTCGAGCGCGGGGAGCAGCTTGGGCAGTTCGTAGCGGGGTGCGAAGGGGTAGAGCAAGGTGACATGGGGCATCCAGCGCTGGACCTGGCGATCATGCACACGGCGGATCGCCTGGATGGGCGGCCAGACCTCGGCGGGAGGAATGAACACGACCGCCGTGCGATGGGTCCAGGCTGGATTGGCCATGACGCCTCACTCTAGGACGAGCCTGGGTCCACTTGAGCGCGGGGCCTCACTTCTCGCGACGGGTGCCCACTGATGTTGTGTCGGGTGTCGTGCGGAACGCGCCCCTTGACATCTTCACGGCTCGACACCTGGTAAACCGTTCTCGAATATCTCACGGTTTTAACTTGAATTCCCACCATCGAGCCTTGGAGCACGAGTTGAAGCGAACCCCCCTATCGAGAATCAGTCCTTCGTGGATCGCCGGAGTTGCCACGGCACTCTTGCTCAACACCGTGGTCCCGGAGAGCAGCTCCGCCGCCGAAAACCCTCCCCGGACGCTCATCGCGGAGAGCTCCTGGACGATCACCGCGCCCCTGGCGGGTGCTCCCTCCGCGAGAGTGGAACTCAATGCCTCGAGCGGAACGCTGACCCTGTCCGCGTTCCGGGGCGTCCAGACGGTCCTTGCTCCGGCGGCGCTGGGTCTGCGAACCACCCAGGCCGATCTCACCCGGGGGCTGAGCCCGCTGGGGCGCGGCGATCGACTGGTGCTCGAGCGGTACACCATGACGACCGGGAAACGGCGCGTCCGCTCGGCGGTGATGACCGAGACACGGCTGGCCTTCGCGAACGCCAGCGGTGCGCGTCTGGACTTGCTCGTCAGGGTTTCCGCGGATGGAGTCGCCTATCGTTACGAGGTTCCCGACCCGGCCGGGGTCACGGTGACGAGCGAGGCCTCCGCGTTCTCGGTGCCGGCCACCTCCACCGCGTGGCTCCTGCCCTACAACGCGCAGTACGAACAGGCCCGGATCGAGACGACGGCGGGCGCCGCGCCGGCCCGTGACTACGGCTACCCCTCCCTGTTCAAGGTCGGCGACAGCTTCGTGCTGCTCACCGAGTCCGATGTGGACGGCCGCTATGCTGGCAGCCGGCTCGTGCACGAGGGGTCCGGCTCCTACCAGGTCGTGCTGGCCGATGCGCAGATCCACTCCTCGGGAGCGCTGCGGACCCCCTGGCGCACCGCGATCATCGGCGACCTCGCCACGGTGACCGAGTCGACCCTGGTGGATGACCTCGCCTCCCCCTCCCGGTTCACCGACACCTCGTGGATCCACCCCGGCAAGTCCGCCTGGTCCTGGTTGAGCGAGAACTCGAGCCCGGGCGACTTCGAGCGGCAGAAGGCCTACGTGGACTTCGCCGCGCGCAACGGCTGGTCCTACGTCCTGGTCGACGAGGGCTGGAGCAGCACCTGGGTGCCCGAGCTGACCCGCTACGCACGCGCCAAGGGGGTCGACATCCTGCTGTGGTTCCACTGGACCCGGCTGGACACCCCACTGGAGCGCGACTCCTGGCTGCCGCTGGTGCGCTCCTGGGGCGTCAAGGGCGTCAAGGTCGACTTCATGGAGTCCGACTCCCAGTCGCGCTACCAGTGGTACGACGCCGTGCTGGAGCGGACCGCTCAGCTGCAGCTGATGATCAACTTCCACGGCTCGACCATCCCGCATGGTCTGGCGCGCACCTGGCCGCACGTGATGACCATGGAGTCCGTCCGGGGTGCGGAGAACTGGCCGTCGCCGAACACCAACCCGGTGCAGGTCTTCACCCGCAACGTGGTCGGCTCGATGGACTACACCCCGGTCACCTTCGAGGCCACGCACCGGCAGACGTCGATCGCACACGAAGTGGCGCTGTCGGTGGCCTACGAGTCCGGATGGCAGCACCTCGCCGACAAGCCGGAAGTCTACGAGCGCCATCCGCGAGCGCTGCGTTTCCTCAACCAGGTTCCGACGACGTGGGACGAGACGCGGTTCGTGGCGGGCAATCCCAGCAACGAAGCGGTGATCGCCCGGCGCAAGGGGGACCGGTGGTTCGTCGGGGCGATCGCGGCCGGTGAGCCGCGAACGGTTTCCGCGCCGCTGCGCTTCCTCGGCGTGGGCCTGTGGCTCGTGGAGGTGGTCCGTGACGACGCTGGCGAGCAGCGCACCGACGTGCTCAGGGACCGGTGGATCATGAGCCCGTTCAACACGCTATCGGTGGACGTGCGCCGCCACGGTGGGTTCGCGGCCATCATCTGCCGCTACATCCCGGGCCGGCAGAGCTGTGACGAGCCCATCCGGCAGATTCCTCCGAGCGAGCTGACCGTCACGCCGACCGGGCCGGTGGAGGTCGAGAGCGGCTCCTTCGTGGAGGTCTCCGCGACCTTCACCGCTCCCGCGAGCACGTGGATCCGCGACGTCGAATTCGGCGTTCGTCCTCCCATCGGCTGGTCGGCCCAGGGCGCGAAGCTCACCCGGTCCTTCATGGCTCCCGGGGAGAGCCTGCAGGGGCGCTGGACGCTCCGGCTCGAGCCGGGGGGTGGAAACGACAGGCTCGGCGACATCGACCTTCCGATCGCGGCGGAGTTCCGGTTGCCCGGCGATGCGGCGGGCACGCCACGAGTGCATGTGGAGCAGGCCGTGCGGACCTTCGTCGTACCGCCAGTACCCACCGGTAGCCCCTATGTCAGCGACCTTCCGTTCCTCTCCGAGAGCAATGGGTACGGCCCGGTCGAACGAGACCGGTCCAACGGTGAGGCGGACGGAGGCGACGGCAATCCGCTGTCCATGGGAGGGGTCACCTACGCCAGGGGCCTGGGCGCGCACGCGCCCTCGGAGGTGTCGATCTACCTCGGCCGGAACTGCCAGAGCTTCACGGCCGACATCGGGCTCGACGACGAAACCACTCAGACGGGCTCGGTGACCTTCAAGGTGCTCGGTGATGGCGGGGTGCTGTATGACAGCGGCGTCATCCGGAGCAAGGGGCCGGCCAGGTCGATCTCCGTCGGCGTCTCCGGCGTGCGCATGCTGAGCCTTCAGGTCACCGATGGAGGCGACGGCAAGAACTTCGACCACGCCGACTGGGCGAACGCCCGGTTGTCGTGCGACGAATCCTAGCCACTGGCCTCCGGCGGCGGGTTCGAGTCCCGCCGCCTCGTGCCGATGTTCAAGCTGCCGTCGGCGAGCGCCGCCGCGTCCTTCCACTTCCCGGCGACGCCCTCCTCGAGGAACCTACGCGGGGTCCCATGTGGGCGAGCACGGACACCACCTCGCCGCACCGGGGTGGTGACAACAAGCATCACCTGGCGACCGTTGTCACCGGTCACCAGGCCCACGCCCTCGCCCCATCCCCGCGAAATCAGCCACTTCAGGCCCCCTTCCACGGCCCCTCTTCCTGGCACGGCCCGTGCTCTACCCGAGTGCACACGGACGTTGAGACCCGAGCACCTTCCGGGACGGGAACTCATCAACGACCCCCGCGGCACGTGACTCCCCTCCGCTCCCGCGACGACGCCAACGAACGACTGGAGATTGATCATCATGCCTGAAATCAACGGACGTAGAGCCCCCCATGGCCACTCTCACGTCACCAGCTCTCACCAGCCCTCCGTCCAATCGCACCATGGCCACCATCCCGTGGCGCAGCCTGCCGTGCCGCCTGCCCAGCATTCCTCGGTGAGCGACAGTTTCTCCCGACGTGGGGGCCAGTCGACGCCGCAGCACCTGTTGCAGGGAGGAAGCTCGCGAGCCCACGAGTCGCGGCCCAGCGCCCAGGGCATCTATGGAAACCGTACCTCCGCTTCGTCCAGCAGGACACCGACGGGAGCCGAAATCCTCAATCGCCCCTACGATGGGAAGTTCAATCGGGTCTCGGATCAACAGCTCGCCGATGCGCACAATGAGCTGACGCGCCGTGGCTATGCCTTCGTCGGGTTCAAGGGCTCGAGCGAGCAGGGGGCGATGAACGCGGTGAACGGTGGGCTGCGAGCGCAGGGAGGCGATAAGTGGAGCGGGATCTACGTCTCCGATCAGACGGCGGTCGCCGCGGGGTACACAGCCGACGAGATGGGCCGTTCGAAAGGCGGCCAGCTCGTGCGCGTGTACGTGCCGCAGCAGGACGCGGAGAAGCTCCAGAACCTCGCCACGCCGATGGACAACCCACGCGTGGAGAACGAGTTCAGGAAGAACATGGGGTTCCGGCTCGGTGACGACCGTTCGTACATCATCCGCGGACAGGAAACCACGGATGACAAATACAGGACCGAGACGGTGCTGAGCCCCAAGGTCGCGGAGCGCGCCGTTGCCATCCCCTCGACCGTACTTGTCGATCAGAAATTCGGCAGCGGAGAAGTCCAGGACTTCTCTGCTTTCGAGCGGCAGATCAGCCAGACCCCCCAAGGTCGAGCTCCGCTCCCGTCGACCCCGCCTGCCGGGCACCACCACGGCCGATGAGCGCCGTGAAGGATTGAGCGCGGTTGCTTTGAGTGGAGGCGGCGGGAAGCGAACCCGCTGCCCCAGCCCCGCTCAGCTCACCGCAGGCGGATTGCGCTCGCTGGAACCGAGGGGTCGACACTGGCCTGGCGCACCACTCGGCCGGCCCCCGTCAGCGGCCCTCCTCTACCTCTCCGCACCAGCCCACATACGTACTCTCCCACGGACTGGACTCCCGGTGGGCGGAGAGAGACGATGTGGAGGCGAACGCAGCAGGCGCCATGCCTGCTCGGTTTGGATTCCGGGGAGAAACCAGGATGGCCTACTACAAGCTGGATCCGAATACCGGGAAGTGGCAGGCAGCCGAATCGGCGTACATGCCGTACACCTTCAAGGACCGGCAGGACAACTCGTTCACCTCGGCGGTCAAGGTCTACAAACTGGCGCTCATCGGGGTTGGCAGCAGCATCGCCTACTACCTCAATGCCCTGGGAGCGCCCTACGTGAGCCCTCCCAAGGGCTCCCGCCAACACAACGTGGTGCCACCTTCCAGGCCCATGGACAGGCACGCGATCGTCTTCGGCTCGACCGATGCGTGGGATGCCTCCGTCCGGGGTGACGGCTTCATCAACCACGAGCAACACCTCATCGGCCAATGGGGAGCGGAGGTCGTGGAGTTCTCCCCGGACTACATGGAGCGGGCGGAGTTCGCCGGACAGAACCGCGACGTCTTCCAGCGCGCCATCGGAGTCGAGCCCGTGAAGGCCGAGGTCACGAAGATCTCCCGCTTCGGCCATCTCTTCAAGGTGTACGCCCAGGAGCGCTTCTATCTGGCACAGAAGGTCGTGGTGGGCGTGGGCGCGGGGCCTCATCAGCGGCCACGCACCATGGTGGTGCACCAAGACGCTTGGAATCAGGTGCGGGATCTCGACGAGTTCATGCGCGCCAACCCGCGCGGTGCACCGACCCTGGGAGCCAGGGCGAAGGTGGTCGTCAACGGCGCCAACGCGGGCATCGATGCCGTCGAGCGCGCGGCCAGCCTCGGCTACGACGTCACCTGGTTCATCGGCCAGAAGGAGCCAGCGATCCTTCCTGGCAACCGGTTGCGCTTCGCGCCCGAACTCGCGAGAAGCGCCATCAGCGTCGACTATGACATCAGGGTCGACCCCGCGGCGGAGAACCGCATCACCATCACCTACAAGCAGCGGGGTAACCAGCAGACGTCCACCATGACCGCTGATCGGTATGTCTTTGCGCTCGGGCAGGATCCCATGGCCCAGGGCGCGGTGGGTGACGTCCTCATCACCCAGGGCGGACTGACCGAGCAGGACTTCGAGCCCCTCTACGATGTCAACCAGGTGTACGGAGAGCCCTTCCAGACGGTACTCGGACTGCAGGTGCGGGAGCTCCAGGCCGCGAGAGTAGAGTTCAAGAATCTGAATCTGCCGGAAACCACCTCGGAGCGAGGCCTCCTGGTCATCGGTGCGGCGGCCACGAGCCTGGCCGGCAACAAGAGGGCCATCGCCCACAACTTCCGCGAGCAATTCACGCCGCATCTTCCGCAGCCGGCCACGCAGGCGGAGTTCAAGGCCTATCAGCAGCAACAGCAGCTCATCTCGCGGGCCGAGAGCTACCTTCAGAACAAGACGGTCGCCGCCTCGCTGGAAGGAGTGGTGCGGTATGACGTGGGCTCGGTCCTACAGCACGCGCAGCTCGTCGGGGTGCGCGGCGCGGTGGCCGCCATGACCGGCTTCGCCCCCGAGTACCTGGAGAAGGGCGTCAACCTGTCCTCGGACAACCGCTCCATGTTGCGCGTCTACCTGGCGCAGGCCTTCCCGGACCTCGACGAAGCGCTGGCGCAGAAGTTCATCTACCGGGTCATGGCTCAGCGCAAGGAGCAGCCCATTGGCTATACACCCAAGCAGACACGAGAGCTCTTCCGCGAGTTCGCCAAGGAATACCTGGGGCAGAGGTTCCCCGACATGAAGAAGGATCTCTCCACGATCCTGCACCCGGGCCTTGACCTGTCTCGGGGAGGCGCCAAGGTGATGTCTGCCCTGGAGAAGGGGCGCGAGCTCCAAAGCGCACTGGGGGGACAGATCACCAGCGTCCGCAAACGCGCCAAGAAGTCACAGGTCACGCTCTCGTTGACCCCCTCGCGCTACAAGCTCTGACTGAACGCCCACCCGCATCTGCGCGGCGTGCTGTTCGAGCTGCCTCCCGTCATCGAGGTGGCGAAAGCGACGCTCGAGGTGTGTCTTCAGCAATGGCTACTTCTTCCTCGCCCGCCATTGCTCACGGCTCTGTCCCCACAGTTCTATCGGAGAAGAGTCGTAGGGCGGCGGCAGCTTCCCAGGTCCCAGCAGGGGCGAACCCAGGCGGCGGGCGACCTCTTGTGATGGCTTGTTGTCCGGAGCGATGGAGTGAATCACCCGCGTCCAGTCGAGGTGGTCGAACGCCCAGTCCATCGCCGCCGTCGCCGCCTCGGTGGCGTAGCCTCGCCCCCAGAACTCGCGCAGCAGACCCCAGCCGACCTCCGGCCCCGGCCACCCCTCCGGCATCCAGGGCCCCACCCGTCCCACCCACCGGCCCGTCGTCTTCTCCAGCACGGAGAACATGGAGAACCCCTGCAGCGCCCACGAGCCCGCCATGGCGCTCATGGCCCGCCACGCCACCGAGCGCGGCTGCACGCCTCCCAGGAAGCGCGCGGACTCCGGATCGCCAATGAGGGTCGCGAAGCCATCCAGGTCTTCCAGCGCGATGGGACGCAGGATGAGACGCGCGGTTTCGAGCGTAGGTCCAGGGGCAATCATCTTCGGTCTCCAAGGCAGGCGGGCAAGAGCGCCAGGATCCCGCCGAAGCTCCGTGGTGGCAAGAACGGGATGCCAGCCGCCCCCGCCCATGCACCCGAGTCCCACGAAGGCTCCTGCTCCGCCTCAACCGCGGCGCAGTCCGCCGGGTCCCGTGGCCCCGGTGACCGTCACCTTCAAACCGGGCCGGTTGTCTCCGAGCGACAGCGAGAGACCGTGCAGGGAAGCGATGGCCGCCACCAGACTCATTCCCAGTCCACTGCCCTGGCGGGTGCGGCTCGCATCCAACCGGTAGAAGGGCTTGAAGACATTCTCGTACTCGGCCGCGTCGATTCCCGGGCCCGTGTCGGACACGGTCGCCGCGAAGCCCCCGTCCGAGACGTCCAGGCCCAGGTGGATGGCGCTGCCCGGCCCCGAGTGACGCAGGGCATTCTCCACCAGATTGGCGAAGAGCTGCGTCAACAGGCCGCGATCGCCCCGCATCTGGAGCGAGGGATGGATGTTCGCCGAGAAGCGCTGCCCGTTGTCCTCGGCGACGGGCTGGTAGACCTCCACGAGGCTCTCCAGGACTTCGGAGAGGCACACGGTCTCGAAGCCCGCGCGGCGTGAGCCGGACTCCACCTCGGCGATGCGCAGCAGGGAAGAGAAGGTCTCGAGGCTGGCATCCAGTTGCCTCAGCGCCTCGTCGAGCAGCACCTCCCGCCGCTCGGGGGTGACGGAGTCCTCGCGCATCGCCTCCAGCTTCTGCCGCAGGTGTCCGAGCGGCGTACGCAAATCATGGGCGATGCTGGTGCCCACCTGCCGCACGCTCTCCAGGAGCTGCTGGATGCGATCCAGCATGCGGTTGATGACGGCGGCGAGCTGGTCCAGGTCGTCCCCGGTCCCCCGGGAGGGAAGCCGCCCCGCCACATCCCCCTTGCCGATCCGGTCCGCAGCCCGGGTGATCTCATCCACCTGGGCCAGGAAGCGCTGGCCGATCCACAGTCCCCCCAGGGCCCCCGCCACCAGGGTGAACAGGAAGGCCCAACCAAACGCCTGACGTATCGCCCGCTCGGCCTCGTGGAGCAGGGAGAGGTCGGCGGCCACCGCCAGCTTGTATCCCCCATCCAACGTGAGCGCCCGGAGCAACACCGACGTCCTGGCGCCCTTGCCTCCCTCGGCCTTCACCCGGACGGTGTGCCAGCCATCGGGAGTGGGAATGGCACGCAGCGGATCGAACACCACGCGGCCGTCCGGGCTCTGCATGTAGTAGTGCAGCCGCCGGGCGGGGTTCGCCTCGATCCGCTCCCGGATGTCGTGGCGGAGCTCTTCCAGCCCGTCGTCCCGGTAGTCCACCAGGAGCTGGCCAACCTCCGCTTCGATCTCGCCGCGCAACTGCTGCTCGATGGAGGCGCGCACGCCGAAGAAGACGATCACTCCCAGGAGGAAGACGGACAGGCCGAAGACCGCCGCGTAGCTCAGGGCGAGGCGGAAGTTCGCCGTCCGGAGGACCCTAGGAAGCCACATCGAGCTTGTATCCCGCGCCTCGCACCGTGTGGAGCAGTCCCGAGTCGAACCCCCGGTCCAACTTGGCGCGCAGGCGGCTGATATGCGTCTCGACGACGCTCGTCTTCGGATCGAAATTGAAGTTCCAGACGTGCTCCAGCAGCATCGTGCGCGTGACGACGCGGCCGGCGTGGCGCAGCAGGTACTCCAGCAGCCGGAACTCCGTGGGTTGCAGCTCGATCACCTTGCCCGCGCGCACCACCGTGCGCTTGAGGAGGTCCATCTCCAGGTCGGCGAGCGTGAGGACGGTGCGTACCTCCTGCAACGGCGGGCGGCGGCACAGCGAGACGAGGCGGGCGTGGAGTTCGGAGAACGCGAAGGGCTTCACCAGGTAGTCATCGCCCCCCGACTCCAGCCCCTTCACCCGGTCCTCGATGCTCCCCATGGCGGTGAGGAAGAGCACCGGCGTCCGGGTGCCGCCCTCACGCAACACCTTGAGCAGGGAGATGCCATCCAGCTTGGGCAGCATCCGGTCGATGACGAGCACGTCGTAGCCGCCACTCGTCGCCATCATCAGGCCCTCGTGGCCATCCTTCGCATGATCGACCCCGTGGCCGAGCTCGCCCAGGCCACGGCGGATGTACTCCGCGGTCTCCGTGTCATCCTCGATCAGCAGCACGCGCACCGGGAATCTCCCACCCGCGAGGCCTAGTCCTTCACGTCCTCGCGGGCACCGAGCACCTTACCATCCACGCCATCCACCCAGACGTCGAAGACGCGGTTGTCCTTGACGATGCTGACCTCGTAGACGGGCTTGAAGCTGTCATCGTCGAGCGACGCCTCGAGGGCCTGTCCGCCCTGATGCCGCTGGGCCGCGTCGATGGCCTGCTGCAGGCTGATCTTCGTCTGCGCGAGCATCCTGAGCTCGCTCGCATGGGAAGCGGCGACCGCGTCCGCCACGAGACCCACTCCCAGCAAGCACGCGACGAGGAGGTTGTTCATCCGCATGATCCGACTCCTTCGAGGAACTGAAGCGGTCCGTGCTCCATGCCCGGACGATGGAATCATGCACACCCCGGTTTGCCGCTCCTTCTTCGCGCTCCATACGGATTCGTAAGGTGCCCGGCCTGGCCGCCCCCCCTCCCGGGAGCGTGACTGGCAAATGACTGGAATCACGCCGTGGGAGGACTCTGACAGGAACGTCGCGGTTTCGCGCAACGCCGCCGTGCTCCGTCCTCTGAGCACTCCATGGCACCTCGGTTGCGAAGGCGCCCCGTGCATCCCGACGACAGTCTCACCCCGGAAGGAGCCCCATGATGCAGCCCCCTTCACTGGAGCACCCGACGTCCACGACGCCCTCGGTCCCCCGTTACCGCCGCTGGGCGGTGCACCTCGCCCTTGTCGTGGCGTGCATCGGCTCGGTGGCCACGTCGCCCTCGCCGCTTCCGCCGCAGGTCAACTCGGAATACGAGGGCGCGCCCCTGGGCCTGACGACACAAGCCACCACCGCGACGCGTCACTTCAAGGTCCGGGTCTCCACGCAGGAGAAGTCATTCGATCGAGTCGAGCTGTTGTTGAGGGCCGAGGTTACCGCGCGCTGGAGTCCAACGGATCCCAACAGCCATGAGAAGCCCTGGCTGCTCACGCGGCTGTACATTCCGTCCGACAACGATTCCGGCGCTGGCCCCGGACGAGGCGAGGTGCTCATCCTCGGAAAACCCAATCAACCCATGACAGTGGAAACCCTCACGAGCGACAGCTCCGAGTGCAAGACCGACCAGGGTTGTGAATGGACCGTCCCCCTGGAGTTCGAACTCCTGCCGCACGCCGCCGAGGGCTCCGTCGAGGTGGAGTGGAAGGTGACGGCCGAGGCGTACGCCGAGGGCGCGACCACGTTGCCCAAGGGCTTCACCGTGCAGGTCTCGGAGCCATGAAAGCCCCCTTGCCGCACCTGCTCTCGAGCAGCCTCTCGTTGATGGTGGCCGCGTGCCATCCCGGCTACAACGTCCAGGTGCCCCACTCTCAAGTCGAGAGCGTGGTGATGTCTCTCCCCCCCTCCGCGCCCAGGGTCGAACAGCGCCTCGTCATGGTCGTCGCACCGAAGGAGGGCAAGAAGATGAGGATTGAATATGCCTCGTTGTCGCTCGAGGTGGATCACTCCTGGCAGGGGCTGAAGGGCGACACCTCGGAACTCATTCCGTGGATCCGTGTCCGGATCGTGGACGAGCGTGACGGCAGCATCTACGCGGAGAGAGCCAACGACACCAACCCGCTCCATCCCATCATGGGGCTCTACCGCCTCGACCACCCCTTGTGTCAACAGGCCGAAGAGCGGTGCGAGGTCCCGTTCCGGATCGAAATCGAGCGGCAGGGGCCGCCAGCGGAAGGCATCCTGAACGTGCACTGGAAGGCCAGCGGGTCCGCGCTCGCGCATGAAGCGGAAGTCAGCAACATCGAGGTCCGCCTGCGAGAGCGCTGACCGGGGGCGGTGCGGTCCAGAGGCTCAGCGTTGGTGCTCGCGCAGTTCCTTCACGAGCCGCCCGGCGCCATCGACTTTCGCCATGTCGAGTGGCGAGCGCTGGCCGGACCAGGTCAGCCGGCTCACGCCAGGAACTCATCGGTGGACTGGGTCCTGGCATAGGCGAAGCTGAGCGCCGCCATGAAAGCGGCATGAACCTGAGCGGCGGGTACGCGCACGCCTCCGAATTCCAGATCGCGGCTGGCGCAGGCATCGTGGATCAGGGTGCAGCGGTAGCCCAGATCGGCCGCCGCCCGCACCCCGCCATCGATGCACATGTGGCTCATGGCGCCACAGATGATGAGTTCCTCGATCCCGTGGCGCTCGAGGATTGTCTTCAGCTCGGTCTCGCGGAAGGAGTTGACGAAGTGCTTCAGCACCACCGGCTCCGCCGCCGCCGGGGTCACCTTCTCATGGATCGCGGCCCCGCTCGAACCTGGAGTGAAGAAGGGAGCGTCGGCGGTCTTGAATTCATGGCGGACATGGACGACCAACTCACCCCGAGCCCGCGCGGCGGCGATCAGCCGTGCGGTGTTGTCCGCGGCGGCGTCAATGCCGTTGAGGGTCCATTTCCCGCCCGGGAAGTAATCATTCTGGACGTCGATGACGATGAGGGCGCGCTTGCTCATGGTGCCTTCCTTCTGGTCCTGGCCGTTGGGGTGCCGCGGTGAATGGTCGGAAGATAGAGCGGCGCTCCGCCCCATCGGGATTGGCGGAACTGACAGGATCAGGGGTAGAACTGACAAATGACCACAGGGCACGTCCTGGCCCATATCGGACTGCTGCTCTATCCCGGTGCCCAGATGTCGGCGGTACATGGGTTGACGGACATGTTCCGCATCGCCAACCGGCTCGCGGCCCAGCAGGGCGTGTCGGGCGTGCCCGCCCTGCGGGTCAGCCATTGGCGGCCTGACGATGGCGGGAAGATGGAGCGGGTCTTCGACACCCACGCCCAGGCCGGGGCGTCCCTGGTCGCGTTGATCCTTCCGCCAAGCCTGGAGGAAGAGCCGCGGGAAGAGCAGAGGAGGACGCTGGCCCGCTGGATCGCCGCCCGGCATGCCGCGGGCACCACGCTCTGCTCCATCTGCGCCGGTGCCTTCCTGTTGGCGGAAACGGGGCTGTTGGATGGCCGGCCAGCGACGACCCATTGGAGCCTGGCGGAGCGGCTGGCCGAGCGATTTCCCGCCATCCGGCTGGAGCCGGACAAGCTGCTCGTCGAGGATGGAGACATCATCACGGCGGGTGGCGTGATGGCCTGGGTCGATCTCGGGTTGCGGCTGGTGGATCGGCTGCTCAGTCCGAGTCTCATGCTGGCGACCGCCCGTTTCTTCCTGGCGGATCCCTCCGGGCGCGAGCAACGCTTCTACAGCCACTTCTCGCCCAAGCTGCACCATGGGGACGAGGCCATCCTGAAGGTGCAGCACTGGCTCCAGGCCCGCGGCCCGGAAAAGGTGACATTGCCGATGATGGCGGCGCATGCCGCGCTGGGCGAGCGCACCTTCTTGCGCCGCTTCCAGAAAGCGACGGGGTTGAGCCCGACCACCTATGTTCAGTACCTGCGTGTGGGCAAGGCACGGGAGCTGCTGGAGTTCTCGAACCTGTCCATCGAGCAGGTGGCCTGGCGGGTGGGCTACGAGGACCCTGGCGCCTTCCGCAAGGTCTTCTTCAAACGGATGGGCTTGTCCCCTGGTGACTACCGGCGCCGATTCAGCGTCACCGGCCATCGAGGCGCGTGAGCCGTGACGCGGCACTGGCTACAGCCGAGGGGGCGAGGAGGGCTGCTGACGGGTGCCATGAGGGCTGTGTGCCGGGCGGCATCTCAACGGCTCTCAGCGGCAGCGCCTTGCCCCGGGACCCTCGCACGGCCGGGAATGTGGTGAGATGGGCACCAGAGCATCCGGGTGCTGGCTCGTCGGCGGTCGGCGGCCCTCCGGAGCCCTGGGGGTCCGTGACGATGTCAGCGAACAACAGCATCCACAACAATCACGAGCCGGTGCGCAACGAGTACCTGGACCAGGTGCGCGAGCAGCAGCAGCGCGTCGAGGTGGACCTGAAAGCCCGCAAGATGGTGGCGCAGGTGCAGGCGCCCATGGGCGGCCGGGCCCGGGCGCTGGCCGCCGTCGCGGCCCCCCGCGAGATTCCAGGCAACGCCGTGGACGTGCGCATCACGGGCTTCTGGCGATGGAAGACGGTGGTGGTGCCGCCCAACGCCTACGTCGTGCACACCCGGCGCGGCCATGCGCAGCCGCTGCATATCGGCCTGGGGGTGTCCTTCCGCTTCAACCCGGCCACGGACTCGTTCCTGGTGGTCCCGGGCGCCATGCAGACCATCCTCATCAACGCGCACTGCATCTGCCGCGAGTTGCAGGGGCTACTGGTGCAGGGCTACGTGCAGTGGATCATCGAGGACTTCGCCACGGCCTACAAGAAGCTGGACTTCACGGACGCCGAGGAGCCCATGCGAGTGGTGAACGTGCAACTGCGCGAGCAGGCGGAGGCGGCCATCAAGGACAAGGTGGCCACCATGAGCATCGACGCGGTGCTCTCGGACAAACAGCCCATCATCGAGGAGCTGACGGCGCGGCTGCGCCACGTGGCCGAGGGCCTGGGCGGGGGCGACAAGGGCCTGGGGCTGCGGATCGTCACGGTGCAGGTGAAGGAGGCGGTGGTGAGCTCCGGGCGGCTGTGGGAGAGCTTGCAGAAGCCCTTCCGGGCCGAGCGCGAGCGCGTGGCGCGGCTGGCCACACTCGAGACGGAGGAGGCCATTGCCCACCGGGAGCAGGAGGTGGAGCAGGCGCGCGAGCGGATGCGGCTGGAGAGCGAGGGCGAGCTGTCCATGCTGCGCGCGCGCAAGGAGGCGGAGGCGTACGACCGGGAGCAGGCCGAGCACCTGCGGCGGCGGCAGCGCGAGGAGGAGGACGCGCGGAAGCTGGCCGTCGAGCACCAGCAGACGGCGCTGCAGAACGCCGAGTTGGAGAAGGAGCGGCTGGCGGTGGAGGCGGAGCTGGCGAAGCTCAAGCAGGAGGTGGAGGCGGCGCAGCGCAAGCGCCAGGCGCTGGCGGCCATCGACGTGCTGGACACGGAGCGGGCGGCGGCCAACCGGCAGGCCCGCGCGGAGCTGGAGCTACAGGACGACCGCGAGCGCATCCTCAACGGGCGGACCCCGGCCAACCTCCAGGCGCGGCTGGTGGAGCTGCTGCCCGCCATCGCCGAGAAGCTGCCCCAGCCCCAGGAGCTGCGCTCGGTGAGCATTGGCGGTGCGGCAGGCGCCCAGGAGGGCCAGGCGCTGACCACGCTGGTGACGCAGATGCTGGTGCTGGCGGGGGCGCTCAAACCGGAAACCCCCGAGCGCCGGGAGTCCTGAGCCCTCCACCCGGAGACGCCCCGGGCGCTCCCTCCGCGCGTCACGTGGGCGTAGACCCTCCGGGACAGGTCGAAGGTGTCCGGTCGAAGGTGTCAAAGGACTCGTTCCGACATCTCGCCTCCTGTCGGGTAGACCGGGGCAGTTGCCC
>NZ_ANAH02000035.1 GCF_000335475.2 Cystobacter fuscus DSM 2262
AGGTGTGGACGAGAGAGTCCTCGCCCGAGAACTGGGCCATGGCACACAATAACCTGGATGATGCACTCCATCAGTTGTCGGCAATCGCACCTGACGAAGCTGGGAGGCCGTGATGAAGTAGTGGAGTGCGCTCGTATCAAGCCGAGAGGGGGGCGCGACAAGTTGCGAAAGCACTTGTCGTTTGGGTTATTGAACTTACGAGAATCCGGGGCAGCGCCCGAGTTGGTCGCGCAGATAGAGGAGCCGCTCTACACATATCTTGGCCGTCTACCGGAGGAGACTGCGAAGGTGCCTGTGCGCGTCTCCTGGGAGGGCTTCTTGGTGTCGGATGATGGGGAGCCAGGGGGGCCGGTCGGTCCACCCGACGAGTTCCATAGCCACTGCTGACTCATCCCGAGAGCGGGAGGGGACTGCCTCCCGCTACTCCGGGTGACTCACACCCTCAGTTCGCCACGATCTCGGGAGGCAATTCGACGCCCTCGACGATCGGTGCGCTCTGCCGCTTCACTTCATCCTCGTACGCGACGAGGACAAGCGCTCGCAGCTTCTCGATGTCGCTCGCGGCGTTGAAGTACACGCGGCTCTTGCCCAGGCTGTCAGGCGTCGCCTCGACCTCGAAACCCTTCGCCAACAACAGGGCCTGCTCCATGGGGACTCGGGTCACCAGGGACTTCTTCTTGCCGTTGGAGAAGACGCGCAAAAACCAGGACGTCACCTTGCCCAGGTTGATTCCGAAGTAGCTCGCGGAATCCTTGTAGGCAACGGTCTGCTTGACGGCCGACTCCGCGCAGATGCGCTGGACACTCCGGAAAATTTCCAGCTCGAACTCGGTGGTGTCGATCTGTGCGCCGGCGGAAGGCTCAGTGCCAGCCGCGGCCGCCTGGAGCGACTCAGCGATAGAAGGCGGAGCAGGTGGGGGGACCACGGGCGCCGGCTGGACGTTGGGCTGAGCAATCTCCTGCTGGATCGACTTTGTCATCATGTCGAGCAAGGTTGTCTGGATGGACTTCTTGACGATGGGGACGAAGCGCTCCACGACGTTCTTCGTCACGCGTCCCGAAACGAGTTCGACTTCAGCAAGCAGGAAACGGACGAAGCTCTCCGACGGATTCCGCAACAACTCGTTGATGAGGGTCGTCACCTTGCCGACGAAGATGATCTCCTCCGCGTGTCCCTGGATGGACTCGGAGTTGAAGAACTCCTTCGTGAAGGGGCGCAGCAACTCGACGTCCCTGTCGGTGAACGAGAGGATGTTGAACTCCATGAAGGGAGACGCATCCATCACGTTCGGCGCTTGCAGGTCCGTGAAGAACCGATAGCGAATACCGTTCGTCACGATGGCGATGCGCACCGTGGGAGTGGCATTGAAGTAGCGCGCGAGCTGTCCATCGTGATCCTCGGGCGCCACGTCCGCGGCCTTGCACTCGATGAAGAGAGCGGGGCGGCCTCGGAGATGGAGCGCGTAATCGACTTTCTCGAGCACTCCACCGCGCTTCTTGGCGAAGTCCGCCACGTACTCTGGCTGAGTCTCCGTGGGATCGTAGATGTCGTAACCGAGTGCTTGAAGGAACGGCAGGATGAGCGCCTGTTTCGTGGCCTCTTCTCCCTTGATGAACGCCTGCCGCTTCTTCACCTGCTCCGAAAGCTGCCGCAAATCTTCATTGAAGCCCATTTGTTCTCCCCCCTCACGTACGGGCCGAGGTTCCAGTGTGCCAATGCGCGAAAGCGTACCGCATCGCTCGTTAAGACCCAAAGCGGGCGGAATTCCTTCGTGGCGCTGGCGCAAGCACCCTCGGAACCCCACAGGATCGTTGGTTCACCACGGTATTTCGTGTGTGGAGCGGCGACCGCTCACGAGACCGCGAAGGTGCTGGGGGCGGTGCTTCGCGCGCGGCTCCGGGGGCGCTCAAGCGGAACCGGCGCAAGCGGAGATGGGCTGCATCTGCTGCCTGGGAAGATGGAGCGTGAAGGTGGTGCCCAGGCCGGACTGGGAGCAGACCTGGATGTTCCCGCCGTGCGCCCGGATGATCTGGTCCACGATGAAGAGCCCCAGCCCCACCGAGTTGCGTCCATCGCCGCGTCCCCGGCGGAACGGCTCGAAGATGAAGGGGAGCAGTTCCTCGGGAATGGGCGGGCCGTCGTTGTGGACCTCGATGTAAGACTCGGTATGCCGTGTCCCGACCCGGAGCGAGACGGGCGTGTCCGGGTGGCCATACTGGACCGCGTTGCCGACGAGGTTGGTCAGCGCCTCCGCCAGCCGGTGCGGGTCCCACATGCCGCTCGCCGGCTCGGTGATGATCTCGATCCGCCGCTGGGGAAAGGCGCTCCTCGTTTCATCGACCACCGTGCGGGCGAGTTCATCCATCCTCGTGGAGACAATGTCCAACCGCAGTCCTCCCATCTGCCGGAGGCGGGTGTACTCGAGCACCTCGTCCACCAGGTAGCGAGCGCGTGACACGCTGGAGAGGATTCGCCGCACGTTGGTGTGGTCCCGCTCCGCGAGTCCGTCTCGCCGCAGGAGTGACTGGGCCGCCAGGGAGATGGCCCCCAGTGGGTTCTTCAGGTCATGCGCGAGAATGGGCATGAGCCGCGTGAGCATGGGGTCCTCGCCGCTACCGGGCGTCTCCGACGGAGGGGCCTCTCGGGACTGGAGTCGCACCACCTGTTGCCAGCACTCGGAGTGGGCGAGGGCGGCGGAAGCGGCTTCGGCCAGCACGTCCAGCAGGAACATCTCCCGCTCGGTCGCCGCGTGCTCGTTCGCCCAATAGACGCCCAGCGAGCCGACGGGCGCTTCGTGGCCCAGGGGCAGGATGGCGAGGCTCCTGACGAAGGTGGGACGGTAGGCCGCGTGGGGAATGCGGGAGTCGGCGTAGATGTCCCGGATCGCCACGGGCTGATGGTGGTGGATCGCCCATCCGGAGATGCACTCCGAGGCCGGAAAGCGCCGTCCCCGCCAGAGGCAGGAGGGAGACTCCTCCTCGGCGTAATAGACGTTCTCGCCCTCGCTCAGCACGAAGGTCGCGCCGTCGGCGGCCGAGAGCCGCTTCGCCATCGCGCACGTGCGCTGGGCGACTTCACGAAACTCCCGGACCCTGGCGAGCAGTTGGGTCGCTTCGAGGAGGGAGAGCACGTCCTCCAGCGTGGCGCCCGCCCGCTCGGCTTGTGCTCTCAAATCCATACACACACCAGTTCACGCCGATGCCGTGTCGCCAAGCTGCTTCCTCCTCATGGCTTCACATCCTGGTCAAGGTGGGAAACAGCACGACGGCCCTCAACCCTGCGCGCGGAACCACGAAAGTGCGAGGGGGGTGGGTGACTGCCCGGTGGGCTGGCGATGAGTCATGGAGAGGGCCTTGCCGAGTGAGCGCCTCACTCCGAGCTCACCTCCACTCCGCCTCCGCCCACCCGCCAGCACTCGTTGGTGCACCTCCGGGCGAAGTGCGCGTCATGCGACACCAGGACCAGGGCGCCGGGGTAGTCCCGCAGGGCGTCTTCCAGGCGCTCCAGTGAGGGCAGATCCAGGTGATTGGAAGGCTCATCGAGCACGAGCGCCCAGGCATGTTGGCCCAGGCCCTGGGCGATGAGCAGCTTGCGCGTCTCCCCCGGCGACGGCTGTTCCGAGGCGAGCAGGTGCGAGGGATCCACCCCGAGCGCGGCGACGAGTGACAACACGCGTCCCTTCTCGTCGGGGGGCAGCTCGCGCACCGCGTCGAGCGCCCCTCGGGCCTCCTCCGCGCTCACGTCCTGGGGCAGGTACAGCACGCGCTCGCGGGGTACCCGGGCATGTTCGAGCAGGGCCCTCAACAGGGTGCTCTTGCCCGCGCCGTTGGGGCCCTCGATGCGGATGCGCGCCTCGCGGGAGATGTCGAGCCGCAGCGGACCGAACAGCTCGACCTCCCCCGCGCGCAGGCCGGGCAGGTCGAGGCTGAACAGGAGCGGGTGGGGCGGGCGGACGTAGTCCACGAAGACGGAGCGGCCGAGGGTCTTCTCCACCTCGATCGACTCGACGGCGGAGGCGGCGCGCTCGACCTCGCGGCGGGTGGTGGTCACGCGCCGGCCGAGCCGCTCATCCGCCCAGTTCGCGAGGTTCTTGGCCCCCAGGGTGCGCGCGTCGCTGTCGTACTTGTTCCGCATGCGGCTGCCCGCGTTGCGCGCGGCGGAGGCGGACTCCTGCTCCCGGCGTGTCTGCACGAGCCGCTGCTGGAGCCGGCGATGCTCCTCCTGGGCGTGTTGGCGCGTGGTGCGGCGCGACTCCAGCTCCGCCTCCCAGGCCTCCCGCGCGACCGGATAGGCGCCCGGCCACAGCCGCACCGTCCCCGCGTGCACGCGCAACGTGGAGGTGGTGAGCTCCTCGAGCACCTCGCGATCATGGGAGACGAGCACGCCCACGCCCCGGAAGCGGCGCAGCGCGGCCAGCAGCCACTTCCGGGCCTCGGCATCGAGGTGGTTGGTGGGCTCGTCGAGCAGCAGCACGTCGGGCTCGCGCGCCAGGGCGGCGCCGATCTGCCAGCGCTTGCGCTCACCCGGAGACAGCGTGGCCCACCGCTCGAGTGACCAGGGATCCAGGGCGAGCTGCCCGATGAGTCGCCGGGCCCGCGAGTCCGCAGCCTCCGCGAGCGCGGTGATGTCGGGCGTGAGCGCCTCCACCTGTTGGGGACAGAGCTGGACGAGCGCCGAGGGGGGCTCGAACTGGAGATGGCCGTCGGTGGGCCTCAGCTCTCCGGAGAGCAGGCGGAGCAGCGTGGACTTGCCGGCACCATTGGCGCCGACGAGACCCGTCCAACCGGAGGCCAGATGGAACTCCACGTCGGAGAAGAGGGAAACGGCGTCGGAAAAGGCGAACGAAACGCGGTGAGCGCGAATGGATGACACGAGGGAACTCCGGAATCGTTCCGGGCGCGCACGAGGGGCCCGGGAGTGGCTGACGGACAGCGCTGACGATTCAGGAGTGCAGCTTCAATGGAGTACGAAGCCTCGTGGACGGAGAACACCGGACCGCTCGGTGCGCCCAACCTAAACCTCCGGGATTTTCCGTGCAATCCCTTCGTGCGCTCCCCTGGGTGTTCCGCCAAGCGTCCGACAACCCACAGCACCCGCGACGCTGTTCATGTTTTCAGATGGCTGGAGCGCTCGCGGCCGGGTAGCAAGGCGGCCAGCCGTTCCACCCACCGCCCCGCCTCCCTGGCGGGAAGGAGTCCTCCGTGAAGAACCCCACCGTTGCCTTCATCCGAGTGTCCCTGATGTCCGCCGTGCTCGTGCTCGCCGCGTGCGGCACGGGGCGCAGCGCCATCGTCACCCTGGACAGCCGCAGCGACAGCCTCACCACGGGCAAGGCCACCTTCACCGAGTCCGGTGACAAGGTGACGCTGGATCTGGAGGTCGCTGGCGCCACCCCGGGTCTGCACGGCGCTCACATCCACCAGACCGGGGACTGCACCGCGGCCGACGCCGCGAGCGCGGGAGGCCACTGGAATCCCGCTGGCGTGAGCCATGGCTCCGCGGATCCCGGCCACCACCTGGGTGACCTGGGCAACATCGAGATCGGCCAGGATGGCCGGGGCACGCTGAAGCTCACCAAGCAGGCCTGGAAGATCGGCGACGGCTCCGCGCAGGACGTGGTGGGCAAGGCCCTCGTCATCCACGCGGGACAGGATGACCTCGCCACGGATCCCGCGGGCAACTCGGGCGGCCGCGTGGCGTGCGGCGTCATCGCCGAGAAGACCGACAAGAAGTAGTCGCCGTCAGCGGCCCGCCCGCCACTCGCGCAGGACGTCGACCACCAGGGCGTGGTCCTCCTCCTGCGCGAGTCCGGACACGGTGATGCTGCCCACGCATCCGAGTCCGCGCACCAGCAGGGGGAAGCTGCCCCCGTGGTCCACGTACTCGGAAGGATCGATGTGCGGCTTGTCGGCCAGGCTCGAGCCCTTGGCGGCGTAGTAGCGCCCCATGTAGAACGAGCTGTGCCAGAAGCGGCCCACGGTGTTGCGCTTGCGCCGCACCCAGTCCTCGTTGTCCGGGCGACAGCCGGGAAGGGCGCAGTGCAGGACGGTGAGTCCCGCGAGCGCCACGTCGATGACCACGGGGAGCCGGTCGCGCCGCGCGCGCTCGAGCAGCTTGAGTCCCAGCGCGAGCGCGTCCTCGTGCGCCAGGTGGTCGAACTGCAACTCGGCTTCCTCCGCCAGCAACTGATCCAAACTCACGGACACGTGTGCCTCCCCTGGTTACAAGGATAGGGGAGAACGTGTCCGCGCGGTTAGGCTGCGCGGCGGATTCGCGAGGAGGCACACGATGGCAGGCCGGGTCGAAGGCAAGGTCGCGCTGGTGACGGGGGCGGCGTCGGGGTTGGGCAAGGCGATGGCGGTGATGCTGGCGCGCGAGGGCGCGCGGGTGGCCGTCACCGATCGGAATGAAGAAGGGGCCCGGGATGTGGCCCAGTCCATCGGGGCCTCGGCGCGCGCGTGGACGCTGGATGTCACGAGCGAGGAGGACTGGAGGCGGGTGGTGGACGAGGTGTCGTCCACGTTCGGCCGGCTGGACGTGCTGGTGAACAACGCGGGCGTGGGCGCCGTGGCGGACATCGAGTCGACGACCCTGGAGCAGTGGCGCTTCGTGCACGCGGTGAACGTGGATGGGGTCTTCCTGGGGTGCAAGCATGGCATCCGGGCCATGCGCCAGTGCGGCGCGAAGGGCTCCATCATCAACATCAGCTCGGTGGCGGGACTGGTGGGCGTGGCCGAGTTTCCGGCGTACAGCTCGAGCAAGGGCGCCGTGCGGCTGCTGAGCAAGTCGGTGGCGCTGCACTGCGCGAACAAGGGCTATGGCATCCGCTGCAACTCCGTGCACCCCTCGTTCATCGAGACCCCCATGGTCGACAAGCTGGCGACCGCCATGGGGGATCCGCAGGCGAGCCGGGCGAAGCTCGCGCGCAAGATTCCCCTCGGCTCGCTCGGAGAGCCGGATGACATCGCCTACGCGGTGCTCTACCTCGCCTCGGACGAGTCCAAGATGATGACTGGCTCGGAGTTCGTCGTGGACGGTGGCACCACCGCGACCTGAGTCTTTTTCTCCTGGAGCCCCACCATGCCCTGGTTGGACGTCAATGGTACCCGTTTGTATTACGAGGACACGGGAGGTTCGGGTGTGCCCCTCGTGTTCAGTCACGGCCTGTTGTGGAGTGGCCGGATGTTCGACAAGCAGGTGGCGGCGCTGAAGGACCGCTACCGCTGCATCACCTATGATCACCGGGGCCAGGGCCAGAGCGACGTGTGGCGCGTGGACACCGTGGACATGGAGACGGTGTACGCGGACGGGGTGGCGCTCATCGAGAAGCTGGGCGTGGGGCCCTGCCACTTCGCGGGCCTGTCCATGGGGGGCTTCGTGGGGATGCGGCTGGCCGCGCGGCGGCCGGAGCTGTTGCGCTCGCTCATCCTCATCGAGACCACGGCGGACCCGGAGCCCGCGGAGAACGTACCGCGCTACAAGGCGCTCAACTTCGTCGCGCGCTGGTTCGGCCTGAGGTGGGTGGCGGATCGGGTGATGCCCATCATGTTCGGCCGCACGTTCCTGGAAGACCCCGCGCGCGCGGTGGAGCGGGCCGAGTGGCGGCGGCGGTTGATGGAGAACCGGCGGGACATCTGGCGCGCGGTGAATGGCGTGGTCCGCCGGCGGAGCGTGTACGAGGAGCTGTCGCGCATCCAGACGCCCACGCTGGTGGTGGTGGGCGCCGAGGACACGGCGACCGTGCCGGCCAAGGCCGAGCGCATCCACGCGGCCATCGCGGGCTCGCGGCTGGTGAAGATGCCGCGCGGGGGACATTCCTCCTCCGTGGAGGAGCCCGCGCTGCTCAACGCCGCCCTGGAGGAGTTCCTGCGCGAGCGGGCCTAACGGTCGTCCGGGCGCCGGAGACTCCGCTTCCTCCGGCGCAGCAGGACGACGCCCAGCATGGGCAGCAGGAAGCCACCCGCCGCCGCCAGCGTGCGCGGCCGCGGGTTCTCCCACAGGAACGAGAGCCCACGGTCGCGCAGCCGCTCGAAGTCCGGCTCCGGGCATTCCTGGCCGAAGCTCGGGATGGGATGCTCGAGAGAGAGCGCGCCCTTTCGCACATAGGTCCACCAGAGCCGTTGGCCGCGCTCCGGCTCGGTGCGCGAGGTGAAGCGCGCGGCATGACAGAGCAGCGCCGCGTAGGCCTGACTCCGCTCGGGCACCAGCGCCGCGGCCTGCTCGGCGAGGTCCGCCGCCGTGGAGCGGTAGTGGAAGCGCGTGAGGTGGGGAGGCGCATGCGCGTCCAGTCGCCCGCGCTCCGCCGGAGTGAGAAGCACCGCGGTGGCCACCTCGGGATGCACCGGGGGCGCGTCCTCGGGCCGCTCCAGGCTGGGCACCCACGAGCCCAGCTCATAGTCGCCCTGCACCCAGCTCCAGTCGGGCGCGCCCTCGGTGCCCAGCAGCTCCATGCCCGGGGTGCGCGCGAGCCGTGCCGCGGTGTAGAGCGCGCGTGCCTTGTCCACGTCCCACCACGCGGAGCGAGCCCGGTCGAGCGCGTCCACGTATTGGCGCGCGGGCTCCTCCCATGGCGTCCCCCGGAAGTGCTCCAGGGCCTCCGCGCCCCGCCCCTCGCGCAACAGGCGCCGCGCGAGCAGCAGGTGCAATTGCTCGCTCACCCTGGGGGGCACGCGCGTCTCGTCCCACCGGAAGACGGACTCGGGTTGGCATTGGAGCTCCGGACCCGAGGCGTGCGTCGCGACCAGGCGCTGCAACTCCTCGACCGACAACACGCGCTCGGCCACATAGGCGAGGTCCGGCCAGGAGCAGCTGCTCAGCGCGTGCTCGGCCGCCCGCGTGAAGTCATCGCGCAGCAGCGCGAGCAGTGTCCTCTCCACGTCCACCCGCACCCGGGGCCTCAGCGGGTACTGGTACGGGTCCCCCACCCAGTCTTCTTCATACGGGAAGCCTTCCCGGGCCTCGGCGAGCCACTGGTCCGCCGCCGCCCGGTCACCCCGACGCAGCGCCAGCTTCGCCCGCACCCAGGCGTCGAGCGGGGTGCGCTCCCGCCCAGCGAAGCGCTCGGCCAGATCGAAGCGGCCCTCGCGCCAGGCGGTCGCCGCCAGCCGATCCGCGCCCGACAGCGTGGGCACGGCCGCGAGCTCCTCCATCAGCGCGGCCAGGGGGACAGGCTGGCTCGCCGTCCCGTCCTCCGCCCATATCTCCTCGTGCCCCCGGGTCCAGGCGTAGGTGGTGAGCAGCCGCTGGACCACGGGCTCGTGCAGGGCCCGCCGCGACCGGGGCACATCCTGGGCAAGCGCCCGGGCCACGAACAGCAGCGAGGTCTTCCCCGTCCCACTGCCGTGGGCTGCCTGCTCCGCGTAGAGGCGGACCGCCGCCGCGTCATCCTCGTCCAGGTAGCGCCGGGCCTCCTCGCCCAGGCTCGCCACCGCCAGTCCCAGGGGATCCTCGAAGCCCTCGCGCACCAGCGCGCGCACCGCGGCGAAGCGCTCGTGGGCCTCCGGGGCCGACTCCGCCATGCGCCCCAACATGTAGGCCGCGAAAGTGGAGAAGCGGCGGCGCTGCTCGGAGGGCAGGGCGAGCACGTCCTGGAAGCGCTCTCGGGCCTCGTCCCACCTCGCGGCGTGGAAGGCCCGGGCTCCGGCCTCGTACAGCGCCGTCTCCTCGGCGCCGCCTCCCGCGCGGGCCCCCTCCGGCTCCTGGGACTCCATCACCAGGAAGGCGTCCGAGGGCCCTGGCACCAGCCGCCCGGCCTCGATCAGGAAGGCGCTGGAGGGCAACACCGACAGCGTTCCGGCCCGGTCCTCCAGGAACTGGGGCGGGAACTCGGGGCCACACGCGCGCGCCGGGCGGATGGGCAGGGTCAACACCCCCAACAATGACAGACAAGCCAATGCCTCACGGAAGAGCAAGTGCCACCTCGGATCCCCGAACGAAGCCGATGACGCGGCGCTCGCCGGCGCGCAGGCGGGGAGGCGTGCGCGCCACGAGCGAGGTGCCCCGCGCGGTGTAACCCGCCACGCCGTCGAGCACCTCGAGCTTGCCGGAAAGGGAGAGCCGGGTGGGGGCCTCGGCATCCACGTGGCCCGTGTTCTCGAGGACGATGTCCAGCGCGCCGCCCCCCGCATCCACCAGACGCGGTAGGAAGCGGGGAGCGAGCGGCTCGCCGCGCACCACCGCGGTGAGCGTGGGCAGGCTCCAGGCCTCGGTATCCCCCCGGTGCCCGAGCCGGAACCAGACCAGGCCCGAGACTCCAGCCACGGGCCGCTCCCGCAGCGCGGCGAGGAAGCGGGCCACCTCGCGAGGCTCCGCGGACAGGGGCGTGCCGTCGCGCAGCCGCACGCGGTAGGTGGGCAGCGCCACCTGGAAGGGCCGGTCCGTCACCCGCGCCCAGGCCTCGACGAAGCCCCGAGCCTGCTCGGCGGTGAAGAGCGTGGGCGCGCGCACCGCGTGTACCTGGAGCACGATGTGGTCGGGCAGGGAGGCGAGCCGGGGCAGGGCTGGTGAGCCGCTCCACGTGGGCAGCGCCGTGATGGACAGCGACAGTTCGCCCCCGAGCACCGCCTGCTCGCGCTCGAGCCAGTCCGCGTACCCGGCCAGGGCCGTGGTGGCGCAGTCATGATCGACTTCGATGCCGCGCACGCGCACGCCCCGCGCCCGCCAGGCCCGGGCGAGCACGGCCACCTCCTGAAGGGACACCCCCTCCAGCGGCGCCGTGCCCTCCACGCGCATCACCGCGACCACCTCGCGGCCCGAGCGGGCGAGGGCGTCCACATCCACCGCGATGTCCACGGGGGCGCGTTGGGTGCCCGAGCGCTCACGCGCCAGCACCCGGATCGTTCCCAGTTCCCGGGGCGCGTCCGTGAGCGCCTCGCTCAACGCCGGACTCCAATCACGCTGCCAGACGTAGGCTTCGTGAACGAGGGGCCGTGGCTCCGGCCGGGAGCAGGCCATTGCCCCGACGAGGAGCAGCAGGACGACCCAACCCCCTGCCATGCATCGCTGAATCGAGGACACCGTCGAGCCTTCCCCCACGCCCGGATGAAGAAGGGCCCATGCTTCGCCCGTGCCTCAGGCCTGTCAAGCGGCTTGGCGGGGCGCGAACTCCGTGGGGGACACGGCTGGAGGCGGTCTATCGCGAGGGCTCGCCAGCCAGCATCTCTCTGCCCTGGCGGACCTGTGCGCCAGGCGCGGTGTGGAAGTTCGTCGGATGGTGGCGATCGCGTAGCCGCATGAACGGCGTCTCGACGAAGCGATGCAGCAACCAGCCTCCGAGCAGGCAGACGACCGCGATGATCGCGGCCGTGGCGCCGTCGCCCAGGCCCCAGGGCTCCAATTGCTTCCGCGCGATATGGGCGAGCGGCTTGTGCGACAGGTAGATGGCATACGACCATGCCGCGAGTGAGGCGGCACCCGGCACGCGCACTCGGTACAGCAGTGAGCCCGGGCTCAGCGCGGCCACGACGAGCAACGCGAACGAGCAGGCCAGCAGCGAGTAGCCGAAGCTGGTCATGGCGAAGCCATAACCGTAGCCCTCGATGTAGTAGTACTTCGCGAGCAGGTAGAAGAGGACCCCGGTGGTGAGCACACCGGCGGTCAGCGTGGCACGACCCCAGCCGATCACCCGCGCCCACAGGTCCGGGTGGAGGTTCTTCAACATGGCGATGGCCACGCCAGGCAGGAACTCGTCGAATCGGCAGAACGAGGAGTAGTAGATGTGCGGATAGTAGCCATGGTCGGCACCGTCTGGCTCCTGTCCGTACTGGAACCACAGTGCACCGCGGAGCGCGACGCCGGCGAGAATCAGGCCCGCCAGCGCGAACCATGCGGCCCGCTTCGGCATGAACCCGCCGAAGCGCAGTGCACCGAGGAGGAGCAGCGGAAGCAGCAGGTAGAACTGCTCCTCGATGCACAGCGACCACGCATGCGAGAACGCCGTTCCCGGCGCCAACCCCAGGTTCTGCGTGAAGGTGAGGAAGCGCCACAGCGGCGGCGGTTGCCTGCCACCCATAACCGTGGGCAGCAGGAAATACAGCGCCAGCACCACGTAGTAGTTGGGCAGCGTTCGCAGGAGCCGCCGGATGTAGAAAGCTTTCAGGGACAGCGTCTTTCCCTTCACGATGCCGGCGAAGAGCTGGTTGCCGATGAGGTAGCCGCTCAGCACGAAGAACAGATCCACCCCGGTCCAGCCCACGGTGCTGGCCCAGCCGAAGGTCGGCGTGCCGCTGACGAAGACCATGTAGTGGTAGGCGAACACCAGCAGGATGGCGACCGCTCTCAGCGAGTCGAGCCCCTCGAGCCGTTTGGACGTGTGGTGGGTTTCCTGCGAAATCACGGTGCGCGGATCCTTGTCTCGGAAACGGTCGGGTTCCCGCGACCGCGGCACCGGACCATGGGCTGGAAACCCTGGCCCCGCCACTATCTGTCGGGAGGTCCGAACGAATCCTCTGACACCTTCCCCGCCACCTCCGGGGAGCCACGCTCCCCGGACTCAGCCCTGCAGGTCCGCGAGCGAGTCGTAGTCGTAGTGGTTGGCGGCGCCGAAGGGGGCTCCCAGGGCAAGAGGGTTGAGCACACCGCGCGGGGTGACGGGCGTGGTCTCGCTGAACACCGAGTAGAGGGCGTCGTCGAGCCGGTGGAAGGCCAGGTCGTTGGAGGCGCTCTGCGCGGGGACGTAGGGGGCGTTCGGATAGCGGAGCTGCCATGCGCGCCAGATGCGATCCACGTTGCAGTGGTGCAGAAAGAACATGGGATCATTGGGCGAGGTGCTGTCGGTCATGTCGCCGCCAATCCAGACATGCACGGCATTGTGGATCCGCGCCGGTCCCTCCCAGCCCTCCAGGTAGTTGCGGAAGCCCGAGGAGAAGCTGTCGTACGGAGGGGCGTCGTACAGGGTCTGGTCGCGCAGGACGGTACGGACTGCGTCGCGCGGTGGCAACGCCGCGTCCAGCAGTCCCAGGGAGCGGTCGAGAGGCCGCGGCTGTGCCAATCGCGTGAGTCCGCGCGCCGCGGGGACGACCCGGACCTGCCAGACGCCAGGATTGGTGAAGCGTCCCATGGCGTCCTGGCTCCAGATGGGCGACAGCGTGGGAGCCGAGAGCGCCGCATCCGCGGACCAGTCCCAGTAGGGCAGCCGGAAGTCGGGGGCGCCGAGCGCGTCGATGAGGTACCCCTCGAACCGCAGCAGGAAGTACCGGTGCCACGGCAGGAAGGCGGGTCCCGAGTGGGCCGAATTGCGATCCCGCTGCGTGGGGGGCGTGAAGAGCATCATCGACTGGTGGTGCCACGCCACGAAGAAGTCATAGATGGAGAGTCCCGGCTGTCCCGGCCATGGGAAGCGCGCCGGATCCTTGAGCGCCAGCACCCCATCGATGAACTGCTGCCTGACGCCCTCGTCCGAGAGGATGTTCCGGCGAATCATCGCGCCCCCCCGTGTGTGTGCTCATGCGCGGAAGGGTCATGCTCCGGGGGTGGACCGTGCGGCGCCGCCTCGAACAGGTGGGGCATGCGCGTGAGCAGGTGGCGCACGAGCTCCACGGCCGACGCGAAGGTCAGGTAGGGGCACAGGTGGGACCAGAGCCGTCCCTCCTCATCCACCATCATGTGCAGGGAGACGAGCTGCCCCTCGACGCGCACCTCGTACGTGGTGGTGATGGAGATGGCTCGCCCCTGGTGATCGAGCGTGCGCACGCTGCGCGCGAGGCTTTCGTGCTCGTGCTCGACGTAGGTGGGAAACCCCTGACGCACCCACTCCGGATGATCGAGACCCGGGGTGAATGGATCGTACTCGAGAGGTGGGACGCGATGTACCCCGGCCGCCCGGCGTACTGGCTTTTCCCGCCCTGCCTGTCGCTTCTTCCTGGCCGCCATGGGTGTCTCCTCCAACGAAGCGCCATGCCGCTCGCCCTGATTCAGGGGGGTGGAGTGGACTCGCGCGTTTCGTGACACCGGGCGGAATGTCTTTCACCCAGGCCGCCTTCCATGAAGGGAGCCCATGGCCACACTGGAACACTCCTCCCCTGACGCACGGGGGACCCCATGCCTCCGCGCCGGACTCAGCGAGCAGGTAATGGTGCCGTGGGTGTGGTTCCTGGTGGGGAGGGTTAGGTTGTACGCTCCCCGCTGGAGGGGGCGGCACGTAGACCGAGCCACGATGTTCGACATTCCAGGTTACAAGATTCTCAGCACGATTCGCTCCACGGGCTTGAACGTGCTCTACCAGGCCGAGCGTGAGTCCGATGGCCTGCCGGTCATCATCAAGACGCCCGCCGTGTCGTCCTCAGGCCCACGCGAGCGCGAGCGCTATCGCCGCGAGTTCGGCATCCTGCAACGGCTGCGGACCGTGAGCGGCGTGGTCCATCCGTACTCCCACGAGCAGGTGCTCGATCGCCCCGTGCTCCTGATGGAGAAGGTCCTGGGCGAGCCCCTGTCCGAGTTCGTGGGCAAGCCCATGGCGCTGCCGCGCTTCCTCGACTTCGCCCTCTCCCTGGCCTCCAACCTCGGGGAGATCCACCGTCACGGCGTCATCCACAAGGACATCAAGCCCGGCAACATCATCATCGAGCCGACGGGACGCCTCCGCTTCGTCGACTTCGGAGGGGCCTCGCTCCAGCGGGCCGAGCACCTGGAGGCGGTTCCCGTTCCCCTCATCGAGGGGACGCTGGCCTACATGTCGCCCGAGCAGACCGGGCGGATGAACCGCCAGGTGGACTACCGCACGGACTTCTACTCGCTGGGCGTGACGCTCTACGAGCTGCTCACCGGCAGCCGTCCCTTCCAGGGACGTGACGCGCTCGAGTGGTTCCACGCTCACATGACACAGCGCCCCAGGCCGCCCCACGAACTGCTGCCGTCCATTCCTCCGGCGGTCTCGGCCATCGTGCTCAAGCTGTTGGCCAAGACGGCCGAGGAGCGCTATCAGAGCGCCGAGGGGCTCTGGGCCGACCTGGAGCGGTGTCGCGAGGGGTTGCGCCAGGGCGCGCTCGAGCCCTTCCCGTTGGGCACCCGAGACATCCCCCGGCAATTCCATCTGCCGCAGGGGCTCTATGAGCGCGAGGCCCAGGTCTCCATGCTGCTGGGTGGATTCGAGCGGGTGCTGAGCGGAGGGCAGGCGGAGCTCATGCTGGTGCGTGGCTACTCCGGCATCGGCAAGTCCTCGCTGGTGCAGGAACTGCACAAGCCGGTGGTGCAACGGCGTGGGTTCTTCCTGAGCGGCAAGTTCGAGCAGTTCCAGCGCGACATCCCCTACGCGACGCTGGCCCAGGCGATCCGCGGGGTGGTGCAGCAACTGCTGGCCGGCAGCGACGAGGAGTTGGCCCGCTGGCGTGAGCGTCTCCAGGCGGCCTGGGGGGACCAGGGCCGGCTCCTGGTGGACATCGTGCCCCAGCTGGAGCTCGTCGTGGGCAGGCAGCCGCCAGTCGAGGAGCTGCCGCCCACCGAGTCGCGCAGCCGCTTCAACCAGGTGTTCCGCCAGTTCCTCGGCGTCTTCGCCACGCCGGAGCAACCCCTGGTGCTGTTCCTGGATGACGTGCAGTGGGCGGATCAGGCCAGCCTCCAGCTGCTCCAGCACCTGCTCACCCATCCGGACACGCCACCGCTGCTGCTGCTGGGCGCCTACCGGGACAACGAGGTCAGCCCCGAGCACCCGCTGCAGCTGACGTTGGCGGCGGTCCGCAAGTCAGGCGCCCGGGTGACCGACCTTCAACTCGAGCCGCTGAGCCTGGAGCAGGTGCGGCAGCTCGTCGCGGACGCCCTGCCGGGAGCGGGGCCGGGACTCGTCGCCCCGTTATCGGAGATGGTGCGCGAGAAGACGGGCGGCAACCCGTTCTTCCTCCATCAGCTCATGCTGACGCTGGACCGCGACGGGCTGCTGGTCCGCACGCCCGAGGGCGGGTGGACTTGGGACGCCGAGCGTGTCCAGGCCATGGGCTACTCGGACAACGTCGTCGACTTCCTGGTGGACAAGCTGCGCGAGCTGCCCGCGCGGGTGCAGCGCCTGTTGCACCTGGCCGCGTGCGTGGGCCATGTCTTCTCCCTGTCGATGTTGAGCACCCTCTCGAAACAGGAAGACGTGGGCGAGATGGAGCAAGGGCTCGGGCCCGCGCTCCAGGAGGGACTGGTGATGCGGGACGGCCCGGAGCAGTACCGGTTCCTCCATGATCGCATCCACCAGGCGGCCCATGCGCTCATCTCCGAGGCGGAGCAGAAGGCCATCCACCTGCGCATCGGCCGGGCGATGCTGGCCAGCCTCTCCCCGGAGGAGCTCCGGGAGCGACTCTTCGACGTGGTGAGCCAGCTCAACGCCGGCGCGGAGCTCATCCACGAGCCCGCGGAGCGCCACCGCCTGGCGAGGTTGAACGCGGAGGCGGGTCTGAAGGCCAAGGCCGCCATCGCGCATCGGCCCGCCAGCATCTACTTCACCCATGCGTTCGCGCTCATCCCCGGAGATCCCTGGGAGACCGATGCCTGGCTGGCCTTCAAGGTGAGGCTCGAGCGCGCGGCGTGCGAGCTGCAGAGCGGCAATGGCGCCGAGGCGAGCCTCCTGGCCGAGGAGCTCCCTCTCCGCGCGCGGACCCTCGCGGACATGGTGGCCGCCAGCCACGTGCGCAGTGACATCTTCATCGGGACGGGACGCATCCAGGAGGCCTGTGCCTGCATGCTGCAGTGCCTGGCCCTGCTGGGCATCGAGATTCCCGCGAGGCCTTCCCAGGAGGAGGCCGCCGAGGCCTACGCGGAGGTCTGGGCACTGCTCGGCACGCGTCCCATCGGGAGCCTCATCGACCTTCCGCTCATGGTCGATCCGGACGTGAAGATGAAGATGATCGCGCTGTCCTCACTCTTCGCGTCAGCGTACTTCACCAACATCCACCTGCTCATCATCGTGCTGAGCCGGATGGTTGTCCTCTCCCTGCGGCACGGTTTCACGGAGTCGTCCGTGCCCGGCTTCAGCTGGCTGGGAGTGATGGCCGGCCCCTTCTTCAAGCAATACCGGGAGGGCTACGCGCTGGGCATGCTCGCCCGCGAGTTCGTCGAGCGCCACAACCTGACCCACCGGCGGCCCAACGTGCTCTACAGCCTCCAGTTTATAAGTTACTGGAGCCAGCCCTTCTCCGTGACCCAGGAGATCATCCTCGGCGCCTTCCACCATTCGGTCCAGGCCAGTGACGTCCTGACGGCCAGTTACAGCGTCATGTCCATCATCCTGAACCGCACCGCCATGGGGCACAACCTGGATGACGTCTACCAGGACTCGCTCGTGCGAGCCGACTTCGCGCGCAAGGTCGGGAGCGTGGATGCACAGGACATCCTCCGCGTCTATCAACGCTACGTGCAGCAACTGCGCGGGTACTCGCTCTCGTTCGACACGCTGAGCGGGGAGGGCTTCGACGAGACGGCGTTCGAGGCCGCCCTGACGTCCGCGCGCATGACCTCCCTCTGGAGTGCCTATTTCATCACCCGGCTCAGGTCCCGCTACATGTGTGGCGCCTACGCGGAGGCACTCGAGTCCGCGGACCAGGCGGTGGGGGTGCTCTGGGTCCTGAAGATCAGCATCAACATGCTGGACTTCCACCTCTTCCGGGCGCTGTCGCTGGCCGCGTGCTGCGAGGGGCAGGGGGCGGAGGCCCGGGAGAAGTCCCTGGCGGAGATCCGGCAACACCACGCGCAACTCGTGGAGTGGGCGGATCACTGCCCGGAGACCTTCCGCGCTCCCGAGCGGATGGTGTTCGCGGAACTGGCCCACCTCACGGAGCCGACGGACATGGCCAACCGCGTCTACGAAGAGGCCCTTCGCGCCGCCCGCGAGAATGGCTTCATCCACTACGTGGGCATGGCGGCGGAGCTCGCGGCGAACTTCTGGCGGGCGCGGCAGTCGCCCACCCTGGCCCTGGCCTTCGCGCGCGAGGCCCGGACGGCGTACCTGCACTGGGGCGCCCGGGGCAAGGTGCAGCAGATGGACGCCCGGTGGCCGGGGCTGGCACCGCCCGTGCGCACCGGCGCGGAGGACATCACCTCCAGCACGGACTCCACCCAGATCGACGCGCTCACGGTGGTGAAGGCCCAGCAGGCCATTTCCCGGGAGATCGTGCTGGAGCGGCTGGCGGCCACCCTGATGCGGGTGGCCCTCGAGAACGCCGGCGCCCAGCGCGGCGCCCTGCTGCTGCCTGGCGGCGACACACTCTCGGTCGCGGCCGTCTCCGGCGCCGCGCCGGACAGTGCCGTCCAGGAGCTGCCGTGGACGCTCCTCGCCTATGTCAGACGCACCCAGGAGCACGTGCGCATCGACGATGCCACCCAGCCCCATCCGTTCTCGTCCGATGAATACCTGCGGCGCGGCACGGTCCGCTCGGTGTTGTGCCTGCCGCTGATGCGGCAGGAGGTCTTCGCCGGGGTGCTGTACCTGGAGAACAACCTGGCCACCAACGCCTTCAGTCCCGCGCGCCTCACGTTGTTGAGCCACATCGCCTCCCAGGCCGCCATCTCCATCGAGAACGCGCGGCTGTACGAGGACATCCAGAAGGGGGAGGCGGCCCTGCGCCGGGCCAACGACGAGCTGGAGCAGCGCGTGGAGGAGCGCACGCGCGAGTTGAAGGAGGCCCAGGCCCGGCTGGTGGACACGGCCCGCGAGGTGGGGATGACCGAGGTGGCCTCCAACGTGCTGCACAACGTGGGCAACGTGCTCACCAGCGCCGTCATCAACGTCGAGCTGATGCGACGGTCCGTCGGTTCCTCGCGCGTGAGCCGGGTGAAGCAGGCCTCGGCCCTGTTGCTGGACAACCGCGATGACCTGGTGGACTTCCTCACCCGGGATCCGCGAGGCATCCAGCTACCGGACTACCTCGCCAGCCTGTCCGCCGAGCTGCTGCGTGAGCAGGAGAAGCTGATGGGAGACGTGGAGACGATGGCCCGGCACATCGAGCACATCCGCGCCATCGTCCAGGTGCAGCAGACGTATGCGAAGACGTCGGTGCTGGAGGTGGAGTGCGACCTGGCGCAGTTGATCGATGACGCCCTGCGCATCCAGATGGGGTCGCTCAAGCGCCACGGCGTGTCCATCATCCGCGAGGTGGCGGTGCTGCCCAAGGTGCAGGTGGACAGGCACAAGGTGTTGCAGATCCTCATCAACCTGCTGAGCAACGCGAGGAACGCGCTGGATGTGCTGCCCGAGGACCAGCGGGTGCTGCACGTGCGGCTGACCTCGGACGGGACCGTGGCGCGCATCCAGGTGGTGGACAACGGCATGGGGATCGCGCCGGGCGTGCGCGACAGGCTCTTCTCGCACGGCTTCACCACGCGCGAGAACGGCCACGGCTTTGGCCTGCACTCGAGCGTGCTGGCGGCGCAGTTGATGGGGGGCCGCCTCCGGCTGGACAGCGAGGGCCCCGGCAGGGGCGCCACCGCCACCCTGGAGCTCCCCCTGCGGCGCGAGGCCGCCGCGTCCTGAGGGCGGCCCCCTCCCTCGCGACGGGAGGGGGCTGGCCGTTACGGGGTGCCCGTCCCGCCGCTGTCCACCGAGCAGGTGCCTCCCACGGAGCGGGCGACGTCGAACGTCAAATCCTTCTGCGCGGTCACGCCCTCGTGGCTCACCTTGATGGTGAGCTTGTTCCGGTTGCTCTCCAGCGGCGAGCAGTACCGGAGCTGGAAGTAGCTGTTGGAGATGTTGCGGATGTTGCCGGCTATCGACTCGAACTTGCTTCCGAGATCCTCGAGCTTCTCCGCCAGCCCGAAGCCACTCTTGCCGAAGCCCTGCAGGCTCTTGACGCTCTGGGCGTCCATGTCGGTGCCCTTGAGGCCGATGGCGAAGATGTTCGCATCGCTCTTGTTCACCGCCTCCTGGGCTACCGCCTCGGTCGGGACGTTGACCGTGTCGCGGCCGTCCGTGAAGAGCACCACGCTCGCGGTGGTGAAATCCAGGCCCGCGTTCTTGCCCGCGTCCCGAGCGGCCTTCACGTCGCCGATGCCCACCATCAGCGCGTCGTTCAATCGGGTCCGGGAGTCCTGGCAGATCAGATTGGCCTTGCAGCTCTGCTCGTCGCGGATCTTCGCCAGCGTGGTGCCGATCAATGCATTGGCATCCGCGGAGAAGTCAGACAGCTTCTTTATGTTACCATCGAAGGCATAGATGGCGATGCGATGGACGGTGGCCTCCGGGGCGGTCCCCTCGGGGATGAGGATGCGGATGAAGCGGGTCGCGGATTCCACGAGGCCCGGAAGTTGCTGGGACATACTGCCGCTGACATCCAGCAGCAGGACGGAATAGCTGGCGAAATGCTTGGGCTCCGGAACGATCTTCAGCTGGCTCTCGGAGGAGATGCGGCGGTCACGCTCGAAGATCTCGAAGGCGTTCTCCGGAACCGAAGTCGCCAGGGGCCTGTCCAGGCAGTCGAGTACCCGGAAGTTCACCACCACCTTGCCCTCCTGGGCAGTGAGGGTCGTTCCGCTGGTGACATCGAGTTTGATGCACGCGTTCGGTTGGGGCCCGGTGGGAGGGGGGTTGTTGGTATTGCCACTTCCTCCCCCGCACGCGGTGACCGCCGAAGACAGCAGGGTCAGCAGCGCGAGCGTCGGGAGCGGGGTTCGGGGGTTTCGCATGTAAACTCCAGTGTCTGTCGTTGGGCGGGCACCTTAGTGTCTCGGAGGGGGGAACGAAAGGCGGGAACGCCCCTCCTGGGTCCTTCATGACACCTGGTGGAGGCACCCACCTACACCTGGGGCTCGGCCCGCTCGAGACCGCGGCCGCCGAAGGCGTGGAGGGTGCGCGTACCAGCGGTGAACCGGCCCGAGATCCGCGCGCCTCTGGGAACGACGAACTCCCGCCCGGGGCCGAGCTCAATCTCCATTCCGTTGATGCTCAGCACGTAGCGGCCCTCGAGGACCGTGAGGTACTCGTCGAAGTCGCGCCAGTGCTCGCCGGTGTCCGCGTCGCGCCTCGCGTGGCAGAGGGTGAGCTGGGTGCCATCGGCGCCGTTGAACACGAAGGCCTCGACGCCGGGCAGACGCAGCGAGGCCTCCGCGACGCGGTTGGCCGGGCCCGTCATGAAGGCGGGGAAGCTGCCCAGGCCGAAGCGCGCGGCGTACTCCGCGTTGAGCGCGGAGAAGCGCTCCTTGTCGAACCCGGCGGCGGGATTCCCGGCGATCGCCGCCTCCAGGTTGTCGAGGCAGAAGTGCCAGCCCGTGGCGTCTCGCGCGACGTGGGCGCGGTCCCCGGGAAGGGTGGTGAAGACGAGCAGGCAGCCCGTGCCCTCGGGGCGCAGTTCCCACCGCAGCACATCTCCGTCCCACGTGTATTCGAGGACGCGCGGCGGATCGAACACGGAGATCTTCCCGGTGCCGGGCTCGCCTTCCGCGAAGAAGAAGCGCAGCTCGGCGCCGTTCTGGCGGGCGCCCTCGATGCGCGCGGGGAACCAGTGGGCCAGTTCCTGGCCGTCGGTGAGCGCGCGCCAGACCTTCTCGGGCGGGTGGGCGAGGCGCCGCTCGAACCGGAGTTCGACGCGGTCGCCTCGGGGCGTCAGGGTTCCATGCTTCATGGCTTCCTCCTTGGGGCCGGGCTCCGGCGAGTGGGGGCGGGTGGGTCGTCCGCCATGGTGTCCAGGTGGCGTTCCAGCGCGTCGAGCCGCCGGGACCAGAGTTCGCGGTACGGCGTGAGCCAGTCGTCCAGTTCCAGGAGGGGCTCCGGACGCAGGCGGTAGAGCCGCCGCTGGGCGTCCTGCTCCACGTCCACCAGCCGAGCATCCTTGAGCACGCGCAGGTGTTTGGACACGGTGGGCTGTGTGAGCCCGAGCCGGTCCACCAGCTCCCCGACGGGGCGGCGCCCCTCGCGCAGCAGGTCCAGGATGCGGCGGCGGTTGGGCTCCGCCACGACTTCGAACGCACTCGGCATGACCTTTATATGCCGAGTGGGGCATATGCCTGTCAAGACATATACAGCGGAGCGCTGGGCCGGAGTGGGGCGGGCTCGCATTTGGGGAGGCAAGGGGGCAGGGGTTATCTTGCCCAGTCAGTCACATGAGCCGCCCCTCTGATGGAGGTGGATGTACGAAGGATTGTGGGCGGCCAGCAATGGATGCTGCTGCCTCACACGACTGGCTTTCTCCACGAGCGAGATAGATGCGGCTCGCAACTTTCCGCAAGTCGGCGAAGCAGTTCCTCCTTGCCGCGCTCCAGGAGGAACGCCAACTCCTTGGGCAGCAGTGCCTTGACAGTCACCAAGCGAACATCCCCGGCCGGCGTGGGAAAAGAGTCGGGCAGGGTGGTGGCCTCCATGCCAAGCAACACGCCCACTCGCCCATCCCTTGTCACGAGTGGCTCGGGCATGTCCTTGCCTGGGACCTCCATCGACAAGACTCCTTTCAAGAGAGCCTTGCTCAAGTGCTCGTGCTGCGCCACTTCGTCGGAAACCCGCCTCAGCAACAGGAGCGTCCATCCCCCATCATCGGTGACAGGTTCGTCTGTTTCGATGGCGAGTTCGATACCGTAGCCGCATGACGGCTCCGTGCGGCCATGGAACGGATCTGAAAGCCCATCGCTCACGCACAATGTCCGTCCACCTGGACGCTGAATGATGCGCCACGCCTGCCGAGCGCTCGGCCATGCATCACCATGCGGAACAATCGGGGTGATACTCTCCTCACTCAGCTCCCCAAGATTGCGGAAGGCTGCTTTCCGAGCAGATTCCACCTGCCGCAGCATCTCGGGGTTCTTGTGCGTCTCGGGCAACAGATTACCGCCAGTTGCCACGGCCTTGGGGCCAGTGACCTCAACGAACCGGCCTCCCGAGATTCCCGTTCGTTCCAGAGCCTCCTTGATGCTCACATCGACGATGATCGGGTGGTAGTAGCCCCAAAGCCGGAACACGCGGGCCTCTCCGACCTTCGACGTGTCGATGCGCAGGCCCATTACCGATCGATACTGACCCGCCAGATCAGAGCGCACATCGTCTTGGGTGAAGTATTGCACCTCCTCACAGGCCGCGTCGTCTATGCACCGAATTTCTCGTGTGACGTTCAGGATGTAATAGGGATCGGTTTGCCCTTCGACCTCGACTGGAAAGAGCTGCACATCGTTCGGTGCCATCTCGCGGAACACCGATGCGTAACCGTTCACCGACTCAGGCCGCGTTGG